>NZ_JBYMAP010000121.1:0-13103 GCF_057766305.1 Methylomonas sp. BG-2
ACGCTAATCGCGGCTACGATCAAATGTTGGTTGTCCGGTAACTTGCTGACATTGGCTCGACAACGCCTCCGACCGGTAATGGCCGCCTGCCAGCGAATTCAACGCGACTAATCGCGCCAAATTTAATGGCATTTGCTTTCATTGATTGGCGCAGCTACCTTAGTCCATTCGGCTTAATTGCCTAAGTCCATTTCTCTCGGAACACTCCAACATTGCCAATTCAGGACGAGCTAAACCAACTGGCTCGTCCGGGTGCGAGATTACATTTGAGATTGCAGATAGTTTTCCAGGCCGACTATTTGGATCAGACCTAATTGCTGCTCCAGCCAATGAGCGTGGTCTTCCTCGGTGTCGTCCAGCATCACTTCCAGAATTTCGCGGGTTTGATAGTCGCGCACGCTTTCGCAGTAGGCGATGACTTTGCGCAACGCGCCGACCACCGAAATTTCCACCGTCAGATCGTTTTTCAGCATTTCCGGAACGGTCGCGCCAACCAACAGCGGGTCGCGCTTGGACAGATTCGGCGTGCCTTCCAGGAACAGGATACGCTTGATCAGCGCATCGGCATGGTTGGTTTCGTCCTGCACTTCGTGGGCGATGCGCTCGTACAGTTTGTGTAGTCCCCAGTTTTGGTACATTCTGGAATGCACGAAGTACTGATCTATCGCTGTTAGCTCGCCGGCCAGCAGTTCGTTAAGGTAGTCGATGACTTGTTTGTCGCCTTGCATATCCGCTCTCCCGTGTTGAATTAGTTGGCGGCTATGGTAATACAAAACCCTTTGGCCCGGTGGGTTTCACGCGGTGGGCTCGGGCATTTTCGGCTTTCTGGCTATACTCAAAACGTCGGCCGCATTCGCGGTAGCGACTCGTCTTAAAGGAAGTTCGCGCCTTGCTCCGACGAATTGGCGATTGCCGCTGTTCACGGTAAGCTTGGGCTGGCTTCGATCGGCGTTGTCCAGGAGGGTAGATATGTCCGAGTTAAAGACCACACCGCTTTGCGAGTTGCACGGCCGGCTGGGTGCCAAAATGACCGAATTTGCCGGTTATCGCATGCCGGTGCAATACGCCGACGGTATTCTGCGCGAGCACCGGCATTGCCGAGACCAGGCCGGTTTGTTCGACATTTCGCACATGGGTCAATGCCTGGTGCTGGGCAAGCAGGCCGCGCAAGCGCTGGACCGTTTGACGCCCGGCGGCATGGCCGAGCTTGCCGTCGGCGCGCAAAAATATTCGGTATTGACCCATCCCGACGGCGGCGTGATCGACGACATTATTGTCACCCGCATTCCGTCCGGCGTTTCGATCGTGGTCAACGCCGGCTGCAAGGCTGGCGATTTCGCGTATTTGCAACAGGTTTTGCCGGCGAGTTGCGAATTCGTCGAGCAGTCGGAGCTGGCTTTGCTGGCATTGCAGGGGCCGATGGCCGCGACCATCATAGCCAAGTTTTCGCAAAGTGCCGCCGCCTTGAAATTCCTGCAGGTTTGCGACGACGACATTGCCGGGATCGCTTGCCACATCAGTCGCAGCGGTTACACCGGCGAGGACGGCTTCGAGCTGTCGGTGCATGTTGACGATGTCGAGCGGCTGGCCTTGCTGTTGCTGGAACAGGACGGCGTGGCGCCGATAGGTTTGGGCGCGCGCGATACCCTGCGCTTGGAAGCCGGTTTATGTCTGTACGGTCACGAGTTGAGCGCCGATATTGGTCCGGTAGAAGCCGGGTTGTCGTGGGTGTTTAAGAAAGGCCATCAAGACTTTCCCGGTAGCTCGGTGATCTTGCCGCAATTGCAACACGGACCGAGTCGGCGCCGGGTCGGATTGAGCATCGCCGGCAAGATGCCGGTGCGCGACGGCGCCAAAGTGTTCGCCGACGGGCGACAGGTTGGCGTCGTTACCAGCGGCGGCTATTCGCCCACGCTAGGCCGGCCGATCGCGATGGCCTTGGTCGAAGCGGCCTGTAGCCGAGTCGGCACCGAAATGGTTGCCGAAGTGCGGGACCAAACCGTCCGCGCCAGCGTCTGCCGGCTGCCTTTTGTTCCTCACCGCTACCGGAGATAGCTTATGTCGGAACGTCTACGTCTGGATCAATTGGAAATGCGCGGCAACTTTATCCAGCGCCATATCGGCCCGGATAGCCGGCAGACTCAGGCCATGTTGGCCGAGTTGGGTTTGGAACGGTTGGAGGAGTTGATCGATAAAGTGGTGCCGGCCGACATTCTGAACCGCGAACCGCTCAAGCTCACCGACACCATCAGCGAGCGGGCAGTGATCAAATATTTGCGGCGGATGCGCGAGCGCAATCAAGTGCTGACTTCGATGATCGGCATGGGCTATTACGACACCATTCTGCCGGCGGTGATCAAACGTAACGTGCTGGAGAATCCCGGTTGGTACACGGCTTACACGCCGTATCAGGCCGAAGTCAGCCAAGGCCGCTTGGAGGCCTTGCTGAACTTCCAGCAGGTGATTATCGATTTAACCGGCATGGAGCTGGCCAACGCCTCGCTGCTGGACGAAGCCACCGCCGCCGCCGAAGCGATGACGATGTCGCGGCGGCTGGCGAAGAACCCGTCGAATCTGGTGGTCGTGGACCGCGACTGCCATCCGCAAACCATTGCCGTCGTGCAAACCCGAGCCGGATCATTGGGCTATCGGGTGCTGGTGGCCGACCCGTTCGACGGTTTGGAACAACACGATTTCTTCGCGCTGATTCTGCAATATCCCGGCTGTAGCGGGGATATTCGCGATTTGACCCGGCCGATTGCCGTTGCCCACCAAAAACAAGCCTTGGCGACGGTGGCCGCCGATTTGTTGAGTCTGGTGTTGTTGAAACCGCCGGCGGCCTTTGGCGCCGACATTGCGGTCGGCAGCGCGCAACGTTTCGGCGTGCCGATGGGTTACGGCGGTCCGCACGCGGCTTATTTCGCTACCCGCGACGAGTTCAAGCGTTCGGTACCGGGCCGCATCATCGGCGTGTCCAAGGACGTACACGGCCAGATGGCGTTGCGGATGGCGCTGCAAACTCGCGAGCAGCACATTCGTCGCGATAAGGCGACCAGCAATATTTGCACCTCGCAAGTGTTGCTGGCGGTGATTGCCGGTTTTTACGCGGTGTACCACGGCGCGGCCGGTTTGCGCTTGATCGCCGGCCGGGTGCATCGCTACGCGCAGATCCTGGCCGCCGGCATCGTCGAAAGCGGGCATCAAGTGGTCAGCCGTTGTTATTTCGATACCATCGTCGTTCGCTTGCCCAACCGGGCCAAGCGTATCGCGGCCCAAGCCGAAGAGGCCGGCATCAATTTGCGGGTGATCGACGCCGACCATGTCGGAATTTCGCTGGATGAAACCACGACCCGCGATCATTTGCGGGCACTGTGGCAGGTGTTCGTGTCGCCGGTTGCGGATTTGCCGGATATCAATGGCTTGGACGCTAGCTTGAGCGAATGCATTCCTAACCAACTGTTACGCGGCGACGCGATTCTGCAACATCCGGTGTTCAGCCTGTACCACTCCGAAACCGAGATGATGCGTTACATGCGCCGGCTGGCGCGGCGCGACATTGCCTTGGATAGAGCGATGATTCCGCTCGGCTCGTGTACGATGAAGTTGAACGCGGCGACCGAGATGCAGGCCATCTCGTTTTACGAGTTCAACGCGATGCACCCCTTCGTGCCGCCATACCAAGCCCAGGGCTATCAGCAATTGTTCGCGGAATTGGAGGACATGCTGTGCGACCTGACTGGATTCCAAGCCTTTTCGTTTCAACCCAATGCCGGCTCGCAAGGGGAATATACCGGCTTGCTGGTGATCCGTAAATTCCACGAAGTCAACGGCCAAAGCCAGCGCACGGTGTGCTTGATTCCGGCGTCCGCCCACGGCACCAATCCAGCCAGTGCGGCGCTGGCTGGCCTGCAAGTCGTGGTGGTGGCTTGCGACGAAAACGGCAACGTCAGCGTCGACGATTTACGGGCGATGTTGGCCGAGCATGGCGATCATGTCGCGGCCTTGATGATTACCTATCCCTCAACCCACGGCGTTTACGAACAGGCTTTTCGGCAAATCTGCGAGCTGGTACATCAGGCCGGCGGACAGGTGTATATGGACGGCGCCAATTTTAATGCCTTGGTCGGCCTGAGTCGGCCGGGTACGATTGGTGCCGACGTGATGCACTTGAATCTGCACAAGACCTTTTGCATTCCGCACGGCGGCGGCGGACCAGGCGTTGGGCCGATCGGCGTGCGCGAGCATTTGGCGCCATATCTGCCGGATCATCCGGTGGTGGAGGGTGTCAATCCGTTCAAAAATGAACACGGCACGGTCGGCACGGTGTCGGCGGCGCCGTGGGGCTCGGCCAGTATTCTGACCATATCCTGGGCTTATATAGCGATGATGGGCGCGGCCGGCCTGAAACGAGCCACGCTGACCGCGCTATTGAACGCCAATTACGTCGCGCGCCGGCTGGCGCCGCATTATCCGATTCTGTACACCGACGCCAATGGCTGGGTCGCCCACGAGTGCATTATCGATTGCCGTGCGTTCAAGAAGACGGCCAACGTCAGCGTCGAGGACATCGCCAAGCGTTTGATCGATTACGGCTTTCACGCGCCTACCGTGGCGTTCCCGGTCGCCGATACTTTAATGATCGAACCGACCGAAAGCGAAAACCAAGCCGAAATCGACCGCTTCTGCGACGCGATGATCGCGATTCGGCATGAAATCAACGATATCGAGGAAGGGCGCGCGGCTGGCGACAACAACCTGTTGCATAACGCGCCGCATACGCATAGGCTGCTGTTACAGGAATGGCGCTTGCCGTATTCGCGGCAACAAGCGCTGTTTCCGGATAGCCATCAACACGACGACAAGTATTGGCCACCGGTCGGTCGCATCGATAATGTCTATGGCGATCGCCATGTATTCTGTAGCTGTCCGGTGGATTGGACGGAAGCGGATTCGGGCGCGGCTTGACACTCGCGATGAGTCGGGACTTTAGGTTTAATGCGCCGATTCTCTTGGAATACCGCGCAAGCCAACGGAGCGCGACAGCGATGTTGGTGGAAAAAAGCTTGCAACAAAAAAAAACATCGTTATAATGTCGGAATCGAATGACAAGACTTTAGGCGCGTAGCTCAGTTTGGTTAGAGCACCACCTTGACATGGTGGGGGTCGGTGGTTCGAGTCCACTCGCGCCTACCAAATATAAAGCACCGCATGACGGTGCTTTTTTTATTGTGGGATCGAAAATGCCGGTAATTACACTTCCAGACGGTTCTCAACGCCAATTCGACCAAGCGGTTACCGTAATGGATGTCGCCACGTCCATCGGCGCGGGTTTGGCAAAAGCCACCCTGGCGGGCAAGGTCAATGGTAAATTAGTCGATGCCTCCACGCTGATTGAAACCGACGCCACTCTGCAAATCGTAACATCCAAGGACGAGGAAGGCGTTGAAGTGATTCGCCACTCCACCGCGCATTTGCTGGCTCAGGCGGTTAAGCAGCTATTTCCTTCCGCTCAAGTCACGATCGGTCCGGTCGTCGAAAACGGCTTTTACTACGACTTTGCTTTCGAGCGTTCGTTTACGCCGGACGATTTGGCGGCTATCGAGAAACGCATGCAAGAACTGGCCTCGCAAGATATCGCAGTTAGCCGTTCGGTGTTGTCGCGGGACGAGGCGGTCAGCTTTTTCGAGGGTCTTGGCGAAAAATACAAGGCGGAGATTATTTCTTCGATCCCTGCCAACGAAGATTTGTCGCTCTACAACCAAGGCGACTTCACCGACTTATGTCGTGGTCCGCATGTGCCGAGCACCGGCAAATTAAAAGCGTTCAAGTTAATGAAGATTGCCGGCGCCTATTGGCGTGGCGACTCCAAAAACGAGATGTTGCAACGCATCTACGGGACTGCCTGGGGCGATACCAAGGAGTTGGCGGCTTATCTGCATCGACTAGAAGAAGCCGAAAAGCGCGATCACCGCAAAATCGGCAAGGCCTTGGATTTGTTTCATACTCAGGAAGAAGCGCCGGGCATGGTGTTCTGGCACGACAAAGGCTGGACCATCTATCAACAGATTGAGCAATACATTCGCGAAAAACTGCGAGTGAACGGCTATGGCGAAGTCAAGACTCCGCAGATTGTCGATCGCAGCTTGTGGGAAAGGTCGGGCCACTGGGATAAATTCAGTGCGATGATGTTCACGACCAATTCGGAAAGTCGCGATTACGCGGTCAAACCGATGAACTGTCCGTGCCACATCCAGATTTACAACCAGGGCATCAAGAGCTACCGGGATTTGCCGGTTCGCCTGGCCGAATTCGGCTCCTGCCACCGTAACGAACCTTCGGGGACGCTGCATGGCTTGATGCGGGTTCGCAACTTTGTCCAGGATGACGCCCATATCTTCTGCACGGAAGACCAGATTCAGTCCGAGGTTTCGGCGTTTATCGATCTTTTGTTCGAAGTCTACAAAGACTTCGGCTTCGAGGAAGTCATTATCAAGCTGTCCACCCGTCCGGAAAATCGGGTCGGCGACGATTCCGTCTGGGACAAGGCGGAAGGCGCGCTGGAATTGGCGCTCAATAACAAAGGCTTGGATTGGCAACTACAACCCGGCGAAGGCGCGTTTTATGGTCCAAAAATCGAATTTTCGTTGAAAGATTGCATCGGCCGAGTGTGGCAGTGCGGCACGATACAGGTGGATTTCTCGATGCCGGCTCGCCTGGATGCCAGTTATATCGGCGAAGACAGCGCTCGCCATGTGCCCGTAATGCTGCACAGGGCGGTCTTGGGTTCGCTGGAGCGTTTCATCGGCATTCTGATCGAGCAATATGCCGGAAACTTTCCGCTGTGGCTGGCGCCCGTCCAAGTCGTCGTGATGAATATTACCGACAAACAGGCCACTTACGCCGAACAAGTGCGTCTCGAGCTGGAAAAACAAGGTCTTAGAGTTAAAATTGACTTGAGAAACGAGAAGATAGGCTTTAAAATCCGCGAGCATTCCATGCAACGTGTGCCGTATTTACTGGTAATTGGCGACAAAGAGATGGAGAATAAGACCATCGCCGTACGTACACAGCAAGGCGACGATCTGGGAAGTCTGGCAGTTTCTGAGTTGGTTGAACGCTTGAAACAAGAGATTGCCGACAGGAAATAATAACAACGTGGAGGATTAGGGTATCAGCTCTAAAAAAGATGCAACACGCTTAAACACCGACATAACCGCTAGACGGGTACGGGTGATAGGCGCAGAAGGTGAACAAGTCGGTGTAGTCTCAATAAACGAAGCTTTACAGCTTGCTTACGACGCAAATCTGGATCTGGTCGAGATTTCGCCGAATGCCGATCCTCCCGTTTGTAAAATCATGGATTTTGGCAAGTACCAGTTTGAGCAAAACAAAAAACTGCAAGCTGCCAAGAAAAAGCAAAAGCAAATCCAGATTAAGGAAATCAAATTCCGGCCGGGTACCGAAGAGGGTGACTATCAGGTCAAGATTCGGAGCTTGGTCAAATTCCTTAACGAGGGCGACAAAACCAAGATCACCGTGCGATTTAAAGGCCGCGAACTGACTCACCGCGAGTTGGGTATGGACCTGCTGAAGCGCATCGAAACCGACCTGGAAGAGCTGGCCTCAGTCGAGCAATTCCCCAAGTTGGAAGGTCGGCAGATGGTCATGGTGATGGCCCCGAAAAGAAAGAAATAATCAAGATTTCGCCGTTTCGATAAACGGTAGTCCGCGCGGGATGGCGCGGTCTCAAGGGCTCTTTGCCCGAAAATTCAATGGGGCCAAGCATTTTGCCTCACTGGGTTTTTTCTCAGGGACTATTACTTTGACTCATTGGAGAAAACAAATGCCAAAACTGAAAAGCCACAGTGGCGCGGGTAAGCGCTTCAAGAAAACCGGCACCGGCGGTTTCAAATGCAAGCAATCGCATAAACGCCATATCCTGACCAAGAAAACCACCAAACGTAAAAGACAATTGCGTAAAACAGCCATCCTGCACCCATCGGATACGCCATTGGTAGCGCGCATGCTGCCTTACAGTTGATCGATTCGTCATTTGCAGAGAGAGTTAAAACATGGCTAGAGTTAAACGCGGCGTCACCGCTAGAGCAAGACACAAAAAAATTCTGAAACTGGCTAAAGGCTATTATGGCGCCCGCAGCCGAGTCTATCGCGTCGCCAAGCAAGCGGTCATCAAAGCCGGTCAGTACGCTTATCGTGACCGTAAGGCCAAAAAACGCCAATTCCGCGCTCTGTGGATTGTGCGTATCAATGCTGCCGCGCGTCAGTTCGGCATTTCCTACAGTCGCTTGATCAACGGTTTAAACAAAGCCAATGTCGCGATCGATCGCAAAGTCCTGGCCGATTTAGCGGTTCGCGACATCGAAGCGTTTGGCGAAATCGCCAAAGTGGCCATCGCCAACCAAAGCAAACCGTAACAAAAACCGAGCCGTCCGTCAGGACGGTTCGCGGTCGCTACCTCTCCGCCAAGGCGGGGAGGGCTCCCCGGGAATCCGCCAAAGGGAGCGGTTACCCCCCTCAATGTCAGACTATAGTGAGCTGAGTCGTGTCGGCTGGTATCGAAGATATTATTACGCAGGCATTACAAGCGCTTGCCAATGCACAAGATCTGGAACAGTTGGATCAGATCAGGGTTCATTATTTAGGCAAAAAAGGCCTGTTTACCGAGCGCATGAAGGCCTTGAGTGGTTTGGACCCCGAGCAGCGGCGGAGCGTCGGTCAAGTCATCAACAATGCCAAAACCGCTTTTCAGGACGCGCTCGAAACCCGTAAGCAGTTGTTGGAGAATGCCGAACTTGAGGCCCGTCTGGCGGCGGGGCGAATCGACGTTACCTTGCCCGGTAGAGGTCAAGCCAGCGCCGGGCTGCATCCGGTGACCGTCACCCAGCGCCGCATCGCCAAGATTTTCGCCGACGCCGGTTTTACGATCGCCGAAGGTCCGGAAATCGAAGACGATTACCATAATTTCGGCGCGCTCAATATTCCCGAGCATCATCCGGCCCGGGCCATGCACGATACTTTTTATTTCGATGCGCATACCGTGCTGCGGACCCATACGTCGCCGGTGCAAATTCGGGTCATGGAAACGGAGAAGCCGCCGCTGAAAGTCATCGCGCCCGGCCGCGTTTATCGTTGCGATTCCGATATGACGCATTCGCCGATGTTTCATCAGGTCGAGGGCTTTCTGGTGGATACCGACGTCAGCTTCGGCGATCTGAAGGGCGTCATATTCGAATTTTTGCGGGCCTTTTTTGAAAAAGAAGTCGATGTAAGATTTCGGCCTTCCTATTTCCCGTTCACCGAGCCATCGGCCGAGTTCGACGTGTCCTGTGTCATGTGCGACGGCCGGGGCTGTCGGGTTTGCAAACAGACCGGCTGGCTGGAAGTGGGCGGATGCGGGATGATTCATCCGGAAGTCTTCAAATCGGTCGGCATCGATCCCGAGCAATACTCGGGTTTCGCCTTCGGAACCGGCGTTGAGCGACTGGCCATGATGCGTTACGGTATCAACGACCTGCGGATGTTCTTCGAAAACGACTTGAAATTTTTGCAACAGTTTAGGTAACGGTGGATTGAATCATGCAAGTTAGCGAAGCCTGGTTGAGGGAGCTGGTTAACCCACCGATCGACACCGCCGCCTTGGTTGCCCAACTGACGATGGCCGGTCTGGAAGTCGATGCGGTCACGCCGGTCGCGGCGGAATTCAGCGGCGTCGTCGTCGCGGAAGTGCTATCGACGGAGCAGCACCCCAATGCCGACAAGTTAAGGGTTTGCCAAGTCAATGTCGGTCAAGCCGAACCTCTGCAAATCGTTTGCGGTGCCAGCAATGTCCGGCCAGGTTTGAAAGTCCCGGCCGCTTTAATCGGCGCGGTCTTACCCGGCGATTTCAAAATCAAGGAATCCAAATTGCGCGGCGAGCTGTCGTTCGGAATGCTGTGTTCGGAAAAAGAACTCGGTCTGGCGGCGAGTTCCGACGGTTTGATGGAATTGCAAAGCGACGCGCCGGTAGGTGTCGATATTCGCGAATATTTGTTGTTGAACGACAATATTATCGAGTTAGGACTGACGCCAAATCGAGCCGATTGCCTCAGCGCGATTGGCGTTGCCAGGGAAATGGCGGTATTGAACAAGCAGGTATTTACGCCCACCGAACCCGATGTGGCCGAAATCGGTCATCCAGAGATGCTGGAAGTTCGGGTTGAAGCACCCGACGCTTGTCCGGTTTACTTGGGACGCTTGATTAAAGGCATAGCGTCCGACGCCAAAACCCCACTCTGGATGCAGGAGCGCTTACGCCGTAGCGGCGTCCGCAGCTTGAGCGCGGTCGTCGATGTCACTAATTTCGTGCTGTTGGAATTGGGTCAGCCCTTGCACGCGTTCGATGCGGCGAAACTGGCCGCGCCCGTCGTCGTTCGGCACGGTAGGCCGGGCGAGTCGCTAGCGTTGTTAAACGACCAAACCATCGTGTTGGACGGCGACAGTCTGGTTATTGCCGATCAACGCCAAGCCCTGGCGTTGGCCGGTGTGATGGGCGGCAAGGACAGTGCGGTGTCTGATCAGACTAGCGATATTTTCCTGGAATGCGCATTCTTCACGCCAATTAGCGTGGCCGGCAAGGCTCGCCAATATGGTTTGCATACCGATTCGTCCCACCGTTTCGAACGCGGCGTCGATTTTAGATTGCAACGTCGAGCTATTGAACGCGCGACGCAATTGATACTTCAGATTGCCGGTGGTAGCGCCGGTCCGATTACCGAAGCCGTCAGCGAGGATGCTCTACCGACCCGTAGTCCGGTCAAGCTGCGTAGGGACCGAATCGCCAAGATACTCGGAATCGAATTTTCCAACGAAGCGGTCGCGACCTTATTTCAGGGCTTGGGAATGGCGGTTGCGCAAGTCGCGGATGGTTGGGAAATCACCCCGCCGGGATTTCGCTTCGACATCACTATCGAAGCCGATCTATTGGAAGAAATCGGCCGCATCCATGGCTATAACAACCTGCCCAGCAGCAATTTGCGCATGCGCGCGGAACTGGGCAAGGCGCCGGAAAATCGCTTGACACTCGAGCGTTTGCAAGACGCATTGGTGGATAGAGGCTATCAGGAAGCGATCACCTACAGCTTTGTCGATGAAGCAATGCAAAATGCCGTCGCACCCGGTACCGAATTTATACGGATTCAAAACCCGATTTCGTCGGAATTGGCGGTAATGCGTACCACGCTCTGGTGCGGTCTGTTGAACGCCGCGCTTTACAACACTCATCGCCAACAAGGTCGAGTCCGTTTGTTCGAGTCTGGCTTGCGTTTCGTATATCGTGACGGCCAGATCCAGCAGCAAAAAATGCTCGCCGGATTGGCCCTGGGTAGCGTTCACGCGGAACAATGGGGAGAGAAGGCCCGCAAAGTCGATTTCTTCGATGTGAAGGCTGATGTCGAAGCTCTACTCGCCTTAGGTGGGTCAACAGCCGATTTCCGCGGCGCTCAACAGGCGGCCTTGCATCCTGGGCAATCGGCGGAAATCGTAGGTTTTGGCGGCGAAGGTATCGGTTGGCTGGGAATGTTGCATCCTTCGTTGGAAAAGCAGTTGGGTTTCGATAGTCCGGTATTTTTATTTGAACTGGCTCTCGATGCGTTAACCGTTCGGCAAGTGCCCAGCTTCAGCCCGCTGTCGAAATTCCCGTCGGTACGCCGGGATTTAGCGGTACTGGTCGATCAGGCCATTGCCGCCGGCGATATCGTCCGCTGTATCCTAGACTGCCGCGAACCGGCGATTCGGGAAGTGGCGATTTTCGACGTCTACCAAGGGCAAGGCGTCAGTGAGGGTCACAAAAGCGTGGCCTTGAGTGTGATATTACAGGATTTCGAGCAAACTCTGACCGACACGGAAATTGATGCTATATTTCGCAGGGTGCTCGATACTTTGGCGACCAATCTGAATGCAAAATTGAGGGAGTGATTGTGGCATTAACCAAAGCAGACATTGCGGAAAGACTCTTCGAAGACCTCGGCTTGAACAAACGAGAAGCCAAGGAAATCGTCGAATTGTTTTTCGAAGAAATTAAACGCTGCCTGGAGACCGGAGAACAGGTGAAAATTTCCGGGTTCGGCAAATTCGAGCTGAGAGATAAAAACGGCCGGCCGGGTCGTAATCCGAAAACCGGAGAAGAAATCCCGATTACTCCACGCCGGGTCGTGACGTTCAGAACCGGACAAAAACTGAAAGCCCGAGTGGAAGCCTATGCTGGAACCCAGTAATAACAACGAGTTGCCGGTTATACCGGCCAAGCGCTATTTCACGATAGGCGAAGTCAGCGAACTATGTGGGGTTAAGCCCCACGTTTTGCGATACTGGGAACAGGAATTTAGCGAACTGAGTCCGGTAAAACGTCGCGGCAACCGCCGTTACTACCAACGACACGACGTATTGCTGATACGGCAGATCAGAGCGTTGCTGTACGAGCAAGGTTACACGATAGGCGGCGCTAGGGCGCATCTAGCCAGCGGCAGCGCCAAGGAAGACACTTTAAGGACCAAGCAACTCATCCACCAGATGATCAGCGAGCTGGAAGATATTTTAGAGCTTTTGAAGTGATCAATCAGCGAAACCGTGTTACCATAGCCGGCTAGTTCAGTTTATCGCATTTCTTTTCGGGGCGTAGCGCAGCCTGGTAGCGCACTTGTCTGGGGGACAAGGGGTCGTGGGTTCGAATCCCGCCGTCCCGACCAATTTAATCAATAGGTTACATCGCTTTTTGTGCCATACATTTTTTACGTTGTGACCAAATTGTGACTTGGTTTTTCGGTTATCCGGGTCTGCCAACCCGTCTAAATCGATCAAGTTCGACCACGTCACATACTTGCAGGACCGAGTTATCGGCATGGGGCTTTAGGTGCTCACTGGATAAATGCGCGTATCTAAGGACCATGTCGTAGCTTGCCCAGCCACCCAACTTTTGCAGAGCGTCAAGCGGTGTGCCGGCCTGGATATGCCAACTTGCCCAGGTATGCCTTAGATCATGCCAACGAAAGTCGTCAATGCCCGCTCTACTTAGCGCCTTCCTCCACGCGGCTCCGCCGGCTTTTTTG
>NZ_JBYMAP010000122.1:0-13041 GCF_057766305.1 Methylomonas sp. BG-2
CCGCTGACATCGAATTCGATGCCGCGGGTTTCCGCCTCGCCGACCGCGTTGTTTTCACTCATGCGCAGCCTGTTGACTCTTGCGGATTGTTCCAATCCGCGCCCCATGGCATTCAACGTCGCCGTGGAGTCGCGCGGGGTTACCGCTGCTTTGAATGATTTTGGCGCGGGTTGTTTTCGTCAAAAGTGCGGTATATGCCCTATCCCTAGGGCATATACCTGGATTTTCGATTGAAACGTATCGATAGCGAAGGGTTCACCGCGACGGGGGTTACACCTCCCGCTATGCGGCCAGCCATCCTGATTCCGAAACCGTCTCGGCCAGCCGGGACGGGGTTTGGGCGCGCCGCCAAGTGGTTCGGGGATCGACGGGCATGGCGTTTGCTCCATGATAGTGCGCGCATCCGTCCGCAAGCGTTGACTTTGCACGTCCCGAAAGTAAAATGGCTGGCTATTTAAATGATTGCCGGAACAGCAAAAACAGCCGTTCGCTCACTAACCTTAGGAATTGATTCATGAGCCACACTCTTTACCAAGCCAACGCGCAACGCGTGCAACGCTGCGAACTGGCGGTGCCGGGTTCCAATCCGGACATGTTCGAAAAAGCCCTGAAAAGCGGTGTGGACTATATATTCTTGGATTTGGAAGACGCGGTCGCGCCGGACGACAAACTGCAGGCCCGCAAAAACGTGATTCAGGCGATTAACGATCTGGATTGGGAAGGCCACGGCATTACCCTGTCGGTGCGGATCAACGGCCTGGATACCCAATATATGGTGCGCGACGTGGTCGATCTGGTCGAACAGGCCGGCGCGAAGATTAAAACCCTGTTGGTGCCCAAGGTCGGCGTCTACAGCGACGTCTACATGGTGGACGCGATGCTGAGCCAGTTGGAAATGCAACAAGGCCTGACCAACAAAATCGGCATCGAAGCCTTGATCGAAACCGCGCTGGGCATGGCCAACGTCGAAGACATCGCCAAGCAGGGCGCGATCGGCGGCCGTTTGGAAGCCTTGCATTTCGGCGTCGCCGATTACGCGGCCAGCAACCGGGCCCGCACCGTCAATATCGGCGGCTTGAACCCGGATTATCCGGGCGACCAGTGGCATTTCGCGATCAGCCGGATGACGGTGGCTTGCCGGGCCTACGGCCTGCGGCCAATCGACGGTCCGTTCGGCGACATCAAGGACCCGGAAGGTTACAAAGCCGGCGCCCGCCGCGCCGCCGCGCTGGGTTGCGAAGGCAAATGGGCGATTCATCCGTCGCAAATCGCGCTGGCCAACGAAGTGTTCACGCCGCCGCCGGCCGAAGTCGAAAAAGCCAAGCGCATCCTGCAAGCCTTGAAGGAAGCCGCCGCCCAGGGCAAGGGCGCCGCCGCGCTGGACGGCCGTCTGATCGACGCCGCCTCCGAGCGGATGGCCAACAACATCGTGCGGATGGCCGAGGCGATCGCCGCGAAAACCCAATAAAAACATGTAGGTTGGGTTAGCCGATAGGCATAACCCAACACGACGGCTTTTAATGTTGGGTTACGCTTCGCTTTTATGCCCGAAGGGTAAACCCAACCTACATTTTCCAATTCCACGAGAGAACCCATGGACATTCATGAGTACCAAGCTAAGCAGTTACTGGCCGAATACGGCGTGAAAATCGCCGAGGGCGGCCTGGCTTACAGTCCGGAAGACGCGGTGCAACGCTCCCGCGAAATCGGCGGCCACGTTTGGGTCGTCAAGGCGCAGATTCATTCCGGCGCGCGCGGCAAAGCCGGCGGCATCAAGGTTTGCAAAACCCACGACGAAGTCAGTGCCGCGGCCGAAGCCCTGTTAGGTAAGCGTTTGGTGACCCATCAAACCGGCCCGGCCGGCAAACAATGTTTGCGCCTGTATGTGGAAGCCGGCGCCGACATCGTCAAGGAACTGTATTTCAGCTTGCTGATCGACCGCGCCCACGAGCGCATCGTCATGGTTGGTTCGGCGCAAGGCGGCATGGAAATCGAGGAATTGGCCGAGACCAACCCCGATGCGATCAAAAAAATCCACATCGAGCCGGCCGTCGGCCTGCAAGACTTTCAAGCGCGCGAGATGGCGTTCGCGTTGGGCATGACCGCCGACCAAGTGCCGCACGCGGTCAAATTGATCCAAGGCTGTTACCGGGCGATGCGCGATCTGGACGCCAATATGATCGAAATCAATCCGCTGGTGATTACCGGCCACGACGAATTGATCGCGCTGGACGCCAAAATGGGCTTCGACGACAACGCCTTGTTCCGCCGCCAAAAAATTTCCGAGTTGCGCGACAAGACTCAGGAAGACCCGCGCGAAATGGCGGCCGCCGACCGCGGCTTGAGCTACGTCGGCCTGGATGGCGACATCGGCTGCATGATTAACGGCGCCGGTTTGGCGATGGCGACGATGGACATGATCAAATTGGCGGGCGGCGAGCCGGCCAACTTTTTGGACGTCGGCGGCGGCGCTTCGGCCGAGCGTACCGAAAAAGCCTTCCGGATGGTGTTGCAGGATAAAAACGTCAAGGCCATGCTGGTCAATATCTTTGCCGGCATCAACCGCTGCGATTGGATTGCCGAGGGCGTCGTGCAAGCGGTCAAGAACATCGACATGAAGGTACCGCTGGTGGTGCGCTTGTCCGGCACCAACGTCGAGCAAGGCCGCAAAATCATCGAAGACAGCGGCTTGCCCATCATCACCGCCGACACCTTGGCGGAAGCCGCCGAGAAAGCCGTCGCCGCCCGCAACCAAGTCGTGGCCGCGCAAGGATAAGGAAACACTATGTCAATTTTCATCGATAAATCCACCCGCATCATCGTTCAAGGCTTTACCGGCAAGATCGGCAGTTTCCACGCCCAGGAAATGATCGACTACGGTTCCAATGTGGTCGGCGGCATTACACCGGGCAAGGGTGGTCAAACCCATTTGGGCCGTCCGGTGTTCAACACGGTCAAGGAAGCGGTCGAACAGGCCGGCGCCGAAGCCAGCATCGTGTTCGTGCCGCCGGCTTACGCGGCCGACTCGATCATGGAAGCCGCCGACGCCGGCATCAAATACTGCGTGTCGATCACCGACGGCATTCCGACTCAGGACATGATGAAGGTTAAGAATTTTCTCAGCAAATTCCCGAAGGAAAAGCGCATGGTGCTGACCGGCCCGAACTGCGCCGGTACCATCAGTCCGGGTAAGGCGATGCTGGGTATCATGCCCGGCCACATTTACATACCCGGTAGCGTCGGCATTGTCGGCCGCTCCGGCACTTTAGGCTACGAAGCCGCCGATCAAATGAAGCGCTTAGGGATAGGCGTGTCGACCTCGGTCGGTATCGGCGGCGATCCGATCAACGGCAGCTCGCACCGCGATATTCTGGAACGCTTCGAGCAAGATCCGGAAACCAAGGTGGTGATGATGATCGGCGAGATCGGCGGTCCGCAAGAAGTCGAGGCCGGCGTGTTCGCCAAGGAACACATGAGCAAACCGGTGGTGGCCTATATCGCCGGTTTGACCGCGCCGAAAGGCCGCCGCATGGGGCATGCCGGCGCGATCATTTCCTCGACCGGCGAATCGGCTGCCGAAAAAGTCGAACGGCTGCAAGAGCTGGGCGTGACCATCGCGCCGACGCCGGCGGCAATGGGCGAGACGATCGCCAAGGTGCTGGCCAAGCTGTAATTCCGGTCGGCGCAGCCGCCACCAAGCCCGCGGGATGCGGGCTTTTTTGTTTCTCCTGTTCCTTACGCCTAGATCCGCTTTATGACATCCGCATCGCAACGAGGCCAGTGTCTCGACCACTACCGCCGTCTACCGGCCGAGCATCAGATCATCGTGAAGCTGCTGGCGGTGTATTACGGGTATTGTTCGTTGACCACGCTGGCCAAGTGCCTGGCCAGTCTGGGGATCAAGGAAGGCGGCAAGATATTGAAGGCCGAGTCGGTCAAGGCCAGGATCAAACCGCTGATCGCCGCCGGTCTGCTCGAGGAAAATCCCCGGCCCGGCGGCACCCGTTGCTCGCGGGCCCTGGCCGAAGTCATCGTCCGGCAGATGGTCGACGACAACGAATTCGAACGCTACGCGGCCGTCGTCACCACCCACAATCCGCCCGGCCACGGTTATTACCGTTATAGCAGCGTGGACGATTGCATCCGCGAGGCCAGACTGTTTTTTCATCGCGGCGATTACGCGCAAGTCGCCCAATGTTTGAAGATCGGCGATCACTATCCCGGCAAAATTCCGGACCCGATCGATTTGTATCTATCCTGGTTTCTGAATCCACTGGATCTGGCCGGATTCGCCCGCCAACACGGCCCGCTATTGCTGGAAATGGCCGGATTCGCGGCGATGCATCAGCTGGTTTATCTGTACGCCAATCCCGACCTGCAACAGCTTTACCGGCACCTGCTGGATACCGACAAGGGCCGCGAGGATGGCCTGCTGCCGCGGGTGGTGCTGGAGTTGAAACTGCTGGAGGGCGACTGGGACGGCGTGGCCGCCACGGTGCAAGGCGCCGAAGATCCCGAACTGCAGGCCATCGCGGCGATGCTGGCGTTTCTGCGCGGCGAGGCCGCCGCCGCGCTGGCGGGCTACGACAAAGCGCTGGCCGGATATCGCAAGCTCAGCGGACAACGCAACATTTATTTTTACGGTTTGGCGGGGGTATTTTATCCGCTGGCCATCCTCAAATACGGCGACACCAAACTGCGCGCCAA
Source organism: Methylomonas sp. BG-2 (assembly GCF_057766305.1). Taxonomy (NCBI): domain Bacteria; kingdom Pseudomonadati; phylum Pseudomonadota; class Gammaproteobacteria; order Methylococcales; family Methylococcaceae; genus Methylomonas; species Methylomonas sp. BG-2. Next base: position 4,708 of record NZ_JBYMAP010000122.1, read on the forward strand.
ATTGGCAACCTTGCTGAATCAAGCCGCTAAGCTTGGCGGTCCCTGGACCGGCGTTTATCACTATCTGGCGGTATTCAACCAGTTTCTGCAAGGCGATTTATCGGTACGCGATCAATTGTTACGGCTGGAGTTGCCGTTCCGGCTTAGCGGCGGTTTTCGCGACAGCGGCACGCCGGACGGCATCCACGCCACCTCGTTGATCCAGTATGTGCTGTTGCTGGTGATCAAGTCTTGGGTCAAGGTCGACTTCATCGATCGGGTCGATCCGTTGGAGCAAAAACTCTACAGCCGCCTGCAGGCCAACGGCTATCGTTGGCCGGCGGCGGAATTGGCCAAGATTTTCGCCGGCATCGAGCTGCCGCGCGCCAAGCAATGGGACGCCAGCTTCTTCGCCGAGGATCGAAACCCGTTAAGCGCGCTGTTCGTCAGTCGCGCCGACTGGGAAGTGGCCCTGGATGCGCTGCTGAATTTGCCGCTGGCCGATAAAAAACCGGATTCGGCCGCCAGTGACAAGGCATTGCGCTTGGTTTGGCTGATCAGCCACGACGAGAAGAATCACCGCATCGAAATCGAGCCGCGCGAGCAAAAACAACAAGGCAAGGGCGGCTGGAGCAAGGGCCGGGCCGTGGCGTTGAAACGTCTGGCCCAGGAAACCGCCGGTTTCGATTACCTAACCGAGCAGGACCTGAAAATCTGCGCCCATATCAAGGAATACCGCGATAGCGGCTGGTACGGCAGCAACACCTTTTTCGGGTTCGATGCCGGCACGCCGCAGGCGCTGATCGGCCACCCCCTGGTGTTTTGGGCCGACGCGTCGGAAGTCCGGGTCGAAATCGTCAAGGGCGAGGCCGAACTGCGCGTCAGGAAACTGGGCAAGGACGACCGGATCAAGATCAGCCTGGAGCCGGCACCCGGTTTCGAGCAAAAGTTTTATATCGCCAAGGAAGCGCCGACCCGCTTGAAAGTGGTCGAATTTACCGCCGAACACCACAAAATTTACGGCGTGTTGGGTCCCAAGGGCTTGGAAGTACCGATGTCCGCCCAGGAACGGGTGTTGCAAACCCTGACCGGCATTTCCGGGCTGTTGACCGTGCATTCCGACATCGGCGGCAGTTCCAGCAGCGCGGAACAGGTCGAGGCCGACCCGACCCCGCGCCTGCATTTGCTGCCGCACGGCGACGGCCTGCGCGTGGCCTTGCTGGTGCGGCCCTTCGCCAACGGCGGCGCCTATTTTCAGCCCGGCCAGGGCGGCGAAAGCGTGCTGGCCGAGATCGACGGCAAAGCCTTGCAGGCCGCGCGCAATCTGCGCTTGGAAAAGCGCCGGGCCGAATCGGTGTTGGACGCCTGTCCAATTCTGGCCGACGGCGAGCGCGACAGCGCCGGCGACTGGCTGCTCGACCATCCGGAAACCTGCCTGGAACTGCTGCTGCAAATCCAGGCCTTGCCGGAGGGCCAGGCGATCTTGGAATGGCCGGAAGGCGTGCGCTTCAAGGTCTTGGGCCAATCGACCGGCAAGGGCCTCAGCCTGCAAATCAAGCGCGACAACGACTGGTTCAGCTTGCAGGGCGAGCTGAAGGTCGGCGACGACACGGTGCTGGACATGCAGCAATTGCTGGGTTTACTCGACAACCGCCAGGGCCGTTTTTTGCAATTGAAGGATGGCCAGTTCATCGCGTTGACCGACGAATTCCGCCGCCGCCTGGAAGATTTGAAAGCCTACGCCGATCTAAGCGGTAAAAAAGTCCGTATCAATCCGCTGGCGGCGCTGACGCTGGAAGACTGGGAAGACGAGGTCGGCTTCAAGGCCGATCAGCATTGGCAGGCGCACATGCAGCGCTTGCAGGCGTCTCGCGATTACCAGCCGCAAGTGCCGTCCACCTTTCAGGCGGAATTGCGCGACTATCAGATGGACGGCTACCGCTGGCTGGCGCGACTGGCGCAATGGGGCGTCGGCGCCTGTCTGGCCGACGACATGGGCTTGGGCAAGACCGTGCAGGGACTGGCCTTGCTGGTCGAGCGCGCGCCGCTGGGACCGGCCTTGATCGTCGCTCCCACCTCGGTCTGCGCCAATTGGGAAAACGAAGCCGCCCGCTTCGCGCCGACGCTGAATCCTATCGTGCTCGGTACCGGCGACCGCCAGCGCTTGCTGGAAAATCTGCAAGCCTTCGATCTGTTGATTTGCAGCTACGGATTATTGCAACAGGAGCAAGTGGCCGAGATGTTGGCGAAAATCGAATTCGGCACCGTGATTCTCGACGAGGCGCAGGCCATCAAGAACGTCGCCACCCGCCGCTCGCAAGGCGCGATGAATTTACAGGCCGGTTTCAAGCTGATCATGACCGGCACGCCGTTGGAAAATCATTTGGGCGAGTTGTGGAATCTGTTTCGCTTCATCAACCCGGGCCTGCTCGGTTCGCTGGAACAATTCAATCAGCGCTTCGCCGGACCGATCGAACGCGAACGCAGCGCCGAAGCGCGCTACCGCTTGAAGAAATTGATCCAGCCCTTCATCCTGCGCCGCACCAAGACCCAGGTGTTGCAGGAATTGCCGCCGCGCACCGAAATTCCGATCTACGTCGAACTCAGTCCGGAAGAGACCGCGTTTTACGAGGCCTTGCGCCGCGATAGCCTGCGCGCGCTCAGCGCGGCGGAAGGCCCGGCCGGCCAACGCCATCTGCAGATCCTGGCCGCGATCACCAAATTGCGGCGCAGTTGCTGCAACACCCAGCTGGTCAATCCGGACCTCGCCTTGCCCAGCAGCAAATTGGCCGCCTTCGGCGAAATCGTCGACGAATTGCTGGATAACAAACACAAGGCGCTGGTGTTCAGCCAGTTCGTCGATCATTTGCAATTGATCAAGCAATACGTCGAGCGGCGCGGCATTCGTTACCAATATCTGGACGGCTCCACGCCGGCCAAGGAGCGCCAGTTGCGGGTCGATGCCTTTCAACGCGGCGAAGGCGAATTGTTTTTGATCAGTCTGAAAGCCGGCGGCGTCGGTCTGAACCTGACCGCCGCCGACTATGTAATTCACATGGACCCGTGGTGGAATCCAGCCGTCGAGGATCAAGCCTCTGATCGCGCCCACCGGATGGGCCAGCAACGGCCGGTGACGATTTACCGGATGATCGCCAAGCAGACCATCGAGGAAAAAATCGTCGCGCTGCACGGCCACAAGCGCGACTTGGCCGATAGCCTGCTCGACGGTGCCGACTTGAGCGGCAAGGTCTCCGCCAATGAGTTGCTGGACTTGATGAAGGCCGAAGTCGCTTAGCGGCTCATTGCCGCCTTAAATTATGCTTCTTGCGAGTGATGGCGCGGTCGGCCTGGTTTTGCTGGTGCGTCAAGCGCGCCCGCTCCGCATTCGTCACCACGCCGTCGGCTTCGGCATTGGTTTCCAGGCGTTCGATTCTGTTTTGCTGATGTTCCAGGCGGGTGGCTTCGCGCGTCGTCAATGCGCCGGAGGCTTCGCCTTGTTCGATACGGCGGTCTTGAATAGCTTGACGTTGATCGATGCGCGGCGGGGCCGTGCCGGCCAGGCTCGGTTGGCTGAAGCTGATCTCGGCCAGCAGGGCAGTGGTGCTAAAAATCTTGGCGATGGTGTTCATCGGTGGCTTTCCTCGTTAGTTTATTGAACTCGGTCTATCGGTCGGGCGCCGGTTGGCGTCAAACCGGCAGGCCCATTTTAGACGCTACCATTAAACCTTTCTTAACCCGGCCAGCACTTGCACGAATCGATTCGGTTTTAACTCCGCGCGCTAACTCCTTGAACTGAAAAGCCTGCCCGATTTTTCTTCCGCGCGGCGTAAAAAGTTCTGCGGATATCACAATATATTGTGCTAATATTTTTCCAGCATCACTACATGCAGTAGCGCAAGCCATTGCAGTGTCTTCGCTTTAATTCGCAATAAACATCAATATCTTACAAGCGCAAAGGCCGCCGAATCCGCCGGTTCCGGACACTATCGGTTCTCGGTATCGCGTTTGCAGGCTTGTGAAACTCGCTCCGTCGAGTGGGTTCGTCCAGTAACCATCAGACCAAAAGGGAATCCGCGCATGACCGCAAAACTTTCCGTTGTACCGTCCACCGACACCGATATTCCGCTGCAAAGCGCCTCCCTGGACATCTGGGACAGCAAATATCGTTTGAAGACCAAGGACGGCAAGGCCATCGACGCCAGCATCGACGACACTTACAAACGGGTCGCCCGCGCGTTGGCCGACGTCGAAAAAACCAAGGCCTTGCGCGAACAACATTACAAGGAATTCCTATGGGCCTTGCGCCAGGGTGCGATTCCGGCCGGGCGCATCGTTTCCAACGCCGGCGCGCTGGAGCATAAACCGGCCACGTCCACCATCAATTGCACCGTGTCCGGCATCATCGAAGACTCGATGGACGACATTCTGCATAAAGTCCACGAAGCCGGCCTGACCCTGAAAGCCGGTTGCGGCATCGGCTACGAATTCTCGACCTTGCGGCCGCGCGACGCCTATGTATCCGGCGCCGGCGCCTACACCTCCGGGCCGCTGTCGTTCATGGACATCTACGACAAGATGTGTTTTACCGTGTCGTCGGCCGGCGGCCGCCGCGGCGCGCAAATGGCCACCTTCGACGTGGCCCACCCGGACGTGGTCGATTTCATCCGCGCCAAACGCGAAGACGGCCGCTTGCGCCAATTCAACCTGTCGCTGCTGATCACCAGCGAATTCGTCGAAGCGGTGAAAAACAACGGCCCGTGGCCGCTGTCGTTCCCGATTACCGAGCGCGAACTAACGGCCGACCAGATCGATCTGGACGACGCGGCGAAAGTGATCTGGCGCGATCTGCCCAACAAAAAAGGCTATGTGGTCAACGACGCCGGCCTGGTGGCCTGCCGGATCAGCAAGGTGATGCCGGCCCGCCGCTTGTGGGACATCATCATGTCCTCCACCTACGATTACGCCGAACCCGGCTTTATCCTGATCGACAAGGTCAACGAGATGAACAACAACTGGTTCTGCGAGCACATCCGCGCCACCAACCCCTGCGGCGAGCAGCCGCTGCCGCCCTACGGCTCCTGCCTACTGGGCTCGATCAACCTGACCCGCTTCGTCGAACAGGCGTTCAGCGAGCAGGCCCGCTTCAACTGGGACGATTACCGCAAGACCGTGCGCATCTTCACCCGCATGCTGGACAACGTGGTCGAAATCAACGGCCTGCCGCTGCAAAAACAGCGCGACGAAATCACCGGCAAGCGCCGCCACGGCATGGGTTATCTGGGCCTGGGTTCGACCATCACCATGCTGGGCCTGAAATACGGTAACGCCGAATCGCTGGACTTCACCGAGGAAGTCACCAAGGTCATGGCAGTGGAAGGCTGGAAAACCGGCCTGGAATTGGCGAAAGAGAAAGGCCCGGCACCGATCATGGAGCAATTGTTCGAAGTCACCGGCGAGATGCTGCACAAGCGCCCGGAAATGACAGCCGACGGCTACAAACTCGGCGATCAGGTCCCCGGCCGCGTGCTGCACGCCAAATACAGCCGCTACATGCAAAAACTGGCGCAAGCCGAGCCGGAGCTGGTCGCGCAACTGGCCGAAACCGGCTGCCGCTTTACCCACCACAGCTCGATCGCGCCGACCGGCACCATCTCCTTGTCGCTGGCCAACAACGCCAGCAACGGCATCGAACCCAGCTTCGCCCACCACTATTCGCGCAACGTGATCCGCGAGGGTAAAAAGTCCAAGGAAAAAATCGACGTGTTCTCGTTCGAGCTGCTGGCCTACCGCCATCTGGTCAACGCCGACGCAATACCTTACAGCGACGATCCAAAACAGCAATTGCCGGATTACTTCATCGCCGCCGACGACATCAGCCCCAAGCAACACGTGGACATCCAGGCCGCCGCCCAGCGCTGGATCGATTCGTCGATCTCCAAAACCGCCAACGTGCCGACCGATTACCCCTACGAAGACTTCAAGTCCATCTACGAATACGCCTACGAACAAGGCCTGAAAGGCTGCACCACCTTCCGCTTCAACCCGGAAGTGTTCCAGGGCGTGTTGGTCAAGGAATCCGATCTGGAAAACACCACCTACCAGTTCACGCTGGAAGACGGCCACGTGGTCGAATTCAAAGGCAACGAGGAAGTGGAATACGACGGCGAAATCCACACCGCGGCCAATTTGTTCGATGCGTTGAAGGAAGGCTATTACGGGAAGTTTTGATCTTAAAAAACGTAGGTTGGGTTAGGCGCTAGCCGTAACCCAACACGAAGGCCTTAAATGTTGGGTTGCGCTGCGCTTTTATGCCCGGCGGGTAAACCCAACCTACAGAATTCGGAAAAAACCATGACCCTACACAAAATCACCAAAAAAATCGTCGGCTACAAAGTGCTGAGCAAAGACAGCGCGGAAGCGGTGCAACAACCGGAAGCGGAAAAGCCGTCGCTGGAGTCGATGCACGAAAACGTCGAACGGCCGGAAGTGCTGGTCGGCTCCACCTACAAAATCAAGACGCCGCAGTCCGAACACGCCTTGTACATCACGATCAACGACATCATCCTCAACCAGGACACCGCCCACGAAGAGCGCCGGCCCTACGAAATCTTCATCAATTCCAAGAACATGGAGCATTTCCAATGGGTATTGGCGTTGACGCGGGTTATTTCGGCGGTATTCCGCAAGGGCGGCGACGCCACCTTTTTGGTGGAAGAGCTGAAAGCGGTGTTCGACCCGCGCGGCGGTTATTTCAAAAAAGGCGGCGTGTTCATGCCGTCCTTGGTCGCCGAAATCGGCTCCGCGATCGAGTCACACCTAAAGCATATCGGCATGATCAAGCCGGAGAAACTCAGCGATCATCATCAGCAGTTGTTGGACGAAAAGCGTCGAGAGTTCGAGGCTTTGCACGGTTCCAGCGAGGGGCAGGCGTTTCCGGAAAAGGCGGTTCTCTGCAATAAATGTTCGACCAAGGCGATGGTGTTGATGGATGGGTGTATGACTTGTTTGAATTGTGGGGAGTCGAAGTGTGGGTGATGTTGAGCCTGTAAGCAAGATATGTGACGTTTTTTATCTACCAAATGCTTCAGAAACGTTATACTAGACACTACTGGTGATGTCATCCATGAAAAAATTTGATAAATTGCTTAGAGAGCTGGAAGACATGGCCAGTGGCGCAAACACTTCGTGCAAAGACTTTACCGGATTGTTAAAAAAACTTGGTTTTGACATTGAAGATTGTGAAAGTGGCGGTCATAAAATTGCAAAGCATTCAGCCATTAAATTGCTTGAATATCCCGATTACAACTGTGGACATAATCCAGGAACACATGTTAAACGCGTATACGTAAACAAATTATATAAATTTGTTAATAATTATAAAGATGTTATCAAGGAGCATTTAAAATGAAATTCGATCCAGAAGCATACACTATTTCAATTCGTAAGGAAGAACATTATGGTGAAATTTTGTATGTTGGCAGAGTATCCGAATTTCCAAACATTAGCTCATTCGAAGAAACCTTTGAAGAAGCTAGGTCGTTAGTTATTGATGCCATTAAAACTCTGAAAAAAATAGCTGATGAAACACAGGCTGAGTTACCGAAACCTTATCCAGTACCATCAGATGAGTTTAGCGGTCGTGTTACGCTGAGATTGCCAAAATCCTTGCATGCAAAAGTATCAAAATTTGCAGAACAAGAAGATGTGAGTGTTAACCAATATTTAGTTACTGCTATTGCAACTTATGTCGGAGAAACGGATGGCATATCTAAAGTTGTCTCTGCAGCAACTGTTTCGGTTGGTCAAATAATTCATCATGCGATCAACACTGCGGTTACCACTGTCGCATCATGGATAACTATTCCGAGTTCAGGGAATGTGGTTATTACTAAATATGACAAAACACCTTACTTAACACTACCCTCAGGGTATAGCGGAGGGACACAATAATGGCTGAAGTAAAACAAATAGCGTACACAAACAAGGAACTATTATTACTTCTCTTGAAGGATCAAGGAATTAATGAAGGTAACTGGATATTGGGAGCTCAATTGACTTTTACTGCTATGAATATTGGCCACTCACCTGATGGCTCTGATGTATCACCTGCAGGTGTAGTCGGTGTTACCGGTGTTGTTATTGAGCGAGTTCCTGAGCCATTGCCGTTTTCGATAAATGCCGAAGAAGTGAATCCTACTAAATAGCCGCGTAAGGTGGGCACGGTTTCTGTGCCCACGCGGAATTTAAAACTTGTATGAATATTGTTTCGCTATCGCGAAGCCTGATTTAACGCCGGTTCGCGGACCGGCAACCGCGATACTTTCTTTTGTTTGGCCAAAAGAAAGGGCCGTAGGA
>NZ_JBYMAP010000123.1:0-12910 GCF_057766305.1 Methylomonas sp. BG-2
CCGCCCGGCCTGGTGGTTGAACAACCGCCATTTGCAAACCATTTATCCGGCCTTGCTGCGCCACGCGTCGGCGCCGATAGGCTTACGCCGCGAGCGCTTGGAGACGCCGGACGGCGATTTCGTCGATCTGGACTGGCTTTACTACCAGCAACCCAGGCTGGCGATCTTGTTGCACGGCCTAGCCGGCAGTAGCGGCTCGGGTTATATCGTCGGCTTGCAGCGCCGGCTCCATGACCTCGGCATCGGTAGCGTGGCGCTGAATTTTCGCGGTTGCAGCGGCGAGATGAATCGGCTGGCGCGTTGCTACCATTCCGGCGACACCGAGGATCTGGATTTTCTCTACCACACGCTGCGCCGGCGCTTGCCGGACACGGCGCTGGCGGCCGTCGGATTTTCGCTGGGCGGCAACGTGTTGCTGAAATGGTTGGGCGAACGGCGCGATTCGCTCGAATTGTTCGGCGCCGTCGCAATCTCCGTGCCGTTGATGCTGAATCTGTGCGCCGACCGCTTGGACAGCGGCCTGTCCAGAGTCTATCGGGATTATCTGTTGCGCGAGCTAAAACAATACATCGTCGCCAAGCGCCGCCATCTGCGCCGGCTGGGCCGCGCCGAGCAGGCCGGCCTGCTCGACGACTTGGGCGATCTGGCGCCGATCCGTTCGTTTTGGGAATACGATGATCGGGTGGTGGCGCGGCTGCACGGTTTCAGCGACGCCCACGATTACTACCGGCGCGCCAGTTCTCGTCAATTTCTCGGACAGATCGGGGTGCCGACCCTGATTCTGCAGGCCGAGGACGACCCTTTCATGACGCCGGCGGTATTACCGGCCGCTACCGAGTTGGCGGCCGGCGTCACACTGCAAGTCTGCGCCGGCGGCGGCCATGTTGGCTTTGTTGGCGGCCGCGTGCCATGGCGGCCGGCCTTTTGGCTCGAGCAACGCATCGGCGATTTCCTGCTGGCGCAGTTACCGGAAAATCGCGGCGAAACCAACGGATAACTGAACCCATCCCGTCCGCCACGGTCTATCGCCGCGTTCTCGGCCGAGCTTGGCCGCCGCGAATGGCCGCCGCGCGAGTCTGTGGTAAAATTTTCGCCTCTTTTTCCGGACGATTTCGATGGGCTCCGTACCAGCGTTTAGACCCTTCCAACTGACAGACCGCTTCGGCCGGGTCGTCAATTACCTTCGGGTATCGATTACCGACCGCTGCGACTTTCGTTGCGTGTATTGCATGGCCGAAGACATGACGTTTTTGCCGCGCAATCAAATTCTCAGTCTGGAGGAAATCCAGTTCATTTGCGAGGCCTTCGTCGGCCTTGGCGTGAACAAGATTCGGGTCACCGGCGGTGAGCCCCTGGTGCGTAACGGCGCTTTGGGCTTATTGCGCAACATCGGCGCCATTGACGGGCTGAACGAATTGGTTTTGACCAGCAATGGTTCGCATCTGGCCGAGATGGCTGCCGACCTGCACGCGGCCGGCGTCAAACGCATCAACATCAGTCTGGACACCCTGGACCCGGTCAAATTCAAGGCCTTGACCCGCACCGGCGATCTTGAACAGGTGCTGGCCGGCATCGAAGCCGCCCGCTTGGCTGGTTTCGAGCGCATCAAGCTGAACGCGGTGGTGATGAAAGGCCGGAATCACCAGGAAGTCGGCGATCTGGTGCAATTCGCGGTCGAGCGCGGCCTGGACATCAGTTTTATCGAGGAAATGCCGCTGGGCAAGGTGGACCGCCATCAACGCGGGGACAGTTATTACCCCAGCGAGGCAATCCGTGCCGATTTGCAGCGACGCTTCAAGCTGGAAGCGGTCGGCGAGTCAACCGGCGGGCCGTCGGTTTACTACCGCGTCGGCGGCGGTACCAGCCGGGTCGGCTTTATCTCGCCGCTCAGCGCCAATTTTTGCGCCGATTGCAACCGGGTGCGGCTAACCGCCGAGGGCAGGCTATTGCTGTGCCTGGGCAACGAACATTCGGTCGATTTGAAAGCCGTGGTCCGCGAGCATCCGGGCGATTTGGCGGTCTTGCAGCAGGCCATCGTCGCGGCGATGCGGATCAAGCCGGAAAAACACGAATTCAACATTCACGAACAGCCGGTCATACTGCGGCACATGAGCGCAACCGGCGGCTGACCCCAGGAGTATCACCATGTCGGACAACAAAGCCTATCACATCATCGCCGAGGCCCGCCGCTATAAGGAAGAGCGCGAAAAAGGCTACCGTGAGCAAGCTCTGAAACTGTTTCCGTGGATTTGCGGCCGCTGCGCCCGCGAATTCGACCATAAAAATCTGCGCGAATTGACGGTACACCATATCAACCACGACCACGACCACAATCCGCCGGACGGCAGCAATTGGGAATTGCTGTGCTTGTATTGCCACGACAACGAACATCAACGCTTCGAGGAACAAGTCCGCTACGGCGGCAAGGGCAGTTCTGACGGCAAATCGCCGACCGCCACCTTTAACCCCTTCGCCGATCTGAAAAAACTGATGAATAAGGACTGATGGCCGGCAAGTGCGTTTGGGCGCTGGGCAGCGCCAACGAGGAGCACTACCACGATCACGAGTGGGGCGTGCCGCTGCACGACGACCGGCGGCTGTTCGAGTTTTTGATTCTGGAAGGCGCCCAGGCCGGCTTGAGCTGGCGAACGATATTGGACAAGCGGCCGGCCTACCGCGCGGCGTTCGACGACTTTGATCCGCTTAAAATCGCCGCTTACGATCAGGACAAAATCGACAGCCTGTTGCAAAATCCCGGCATCGTCCGCAATCGCTTGAAAGTCCAGGCCGCCGTCGCCAACGCCAAGGCTTTTTTGGAAGTCCGACACGCTTACGGCAGCTTCGACAGTTACATTTGGGGCTTCGTCGATGGCCAAACCGTGCAAAATCGGTGGCGCGCTCACGCCGAAATCCCGGCTTTTAGCGATGCATCGACCCGGATGAGCAAGGAATTGCAAAAACGCGGCTTTAAATTTGTCGGCAAAACCATCTGCTATGCTTATATGCAGGCGGTCGGCATGGTTAACGACCACACCGTCGATTGCTTTCGCCACCCGCAACTTTCGCCCGCCCCTCAATGAATTCACCGCAACCGGACGCCGAATGCCTGGCCTTGATCGCGCGTCTGGACAGCTTGATGCTGGCGACCCGCTCCGAACAAAATCAGGCCGAAGCCAGCCATGCTCCGTTTTTGTTCCATCGCGGCGCGTTCCACATTTTCGTTAGCACTTTAGCCCGCCATACCGGCAACTTGTTGACACATCGCCAGGCCGGCGTGCTATTGATCGAGCCGGAAGCCGAAGCCGCTAACCCCTTTGCCCGCCGCCGCGCCAGTTTCGACTGCCGGGTCGTCGAAGTCGCCGCCGAGAATAACGAATTCGCCGTCTTACTGGATTTGATGCAACAACGCTTGGGCTCGACAGTCGCCCTGCTGCGGACTCTACCGGATTTTCGGCTGCTGACCCTAAGCCCGATTCGCGGCCAGTACATCGCCGGCTTTGGTCAGGCATACGACCTGGATACCGGCCGACTCGCCGAATCCACCGATTAGAGGCTTTCAACCCGACATCACGCCTCGATCATGCCTGCCGCAATGAAACTTATCCTGGCGAACTCAATGCTGGCGCTGGCGTATTTCGCCGGCGGCTATCTGGGCGGCTTGCTGACGACGCCGCCGAATTACGCCAGCCCGGTGTGGCCGCCGGCCGGCATCGCACTGGCCGTCACGCTGGTTTACGGCAAACGCACCTTGCCCGGATTGTTCCTCGGCGCGCTGGCCGCGCAAGTCCACGCCTTTTTGAATCCGACGCTAAGCGAAGACAACCTAGCCCCGCTCTGGTTGGGCGCTACCGCCGCGCTTGGCGCCTGCGGGCAAGCCCTACTCGGCGCATACGCCATTCGTCGCTGGCTAGGGCCCTACAATCCATTGATGGATAGCCGGCATATTGTCAGTTTTTTTGCGCTGGCCATCCTGAGTTGTCTGGTTTCCGCGACGGTCGGCTGTACCTATTTGTTCAGCAGAGGTTTGGTCGCGCCGGCCGACCTGGCTTTCAATTGGAGCGTCTGGTGGGTTGGCGATTCGATAGGCACGGTGATTTTCACGCCGCTGCTGTTACCCTTCATCGCCACGCCGCGCCACGTTTGGCGGCGTCGGCGGGTATCGGTGGTAATACCGCTGCTGGTATGCGTCGGATTGGTCGCCGCCGCCTTCGAATTCAACCGCCACCAGGAAACCCAACGCCTCCGGGACGGCTTCGGCAAGCAAACCGCATTGCTGAGCGCGACGTTGCGCCAACACATCGCCGACCACCTGACGGTCAACCGCACGTTGCAGGCACTGTTCGACAGCAGCAACTTCATCGGTCGCGAGCAATTCAACGTGTTCGGCCAAGCGCTACTCGAGGCGCATCCCGAGTTTCTGGCGTTGGAATGGTTGCCGTTGGTGCGCGCGGAGGACAGACTGGGTTTTGAAGGCCAGCACGGCCTGGGTGTGCTTGAACATACCGCCGGTGGCTGGCTGGCGGCCAAACGCCGTCCCTTCTATTTTCCCCAACTCTATCGGGTCGGCACCAGCCAGCCCGCTGGCTTCGACGCCGCCTGCGACGCGGAGGCCGCGACCGCGATCCTGACGGCGGCGGGCAGCGGCGAATCGACACTGGCACGCCGCGCGGATCATGCCTGGGCGCTCTATACGCCGGTGTACCGCGACGATGTCGGTCTGTCGGTGGCCGAACGCCGCGCCGGCTTGATCGGCATGGTCGCCAGCGTATTTGCGTTGAGCGACGAAATTGCCCATCTGCGCGCATTGCTGCCGGACAGTCGCTTGGCGCTGGCGATCAAGGACGGCGACACGCCGCTATTCGACAATCAAACCCGGAGCCGTCTCGACAGCCTCCATTTGCCCGCTTTCGAAAAACGGGAAACCATCGCTTTTGCCGATCGTCTTTGGACTTTGATTTACCGGCCCGCGCCGGAGTTCTTCTCGCTTCAGCACACTTGGAACGCCGGTTGGCTGCTGCTTGGCGGATTCGCGTTTTCGGTGTTGACCGCGTTCGGTTTGATGCTGATCACCGGCCGCACCGCCCGGGTGGAAGAACTGGTGGCGCTGAAGACCCGCGACCTGCTACGCAGCAATCAGGCGCTGAATATCGAGATCGAGCGCCGCAAACGCCAGGAGAACGAACTGCGCATCGCCGCGACCACCTTTCAGTCCCACGAGGCCATCCTGATTGCCGATCCCAACGGCACCATCGTCCGAGTCAACGACGCCTTTACCGGTATCACCGGTTATCCGGCCAAGGACATCGTCGGTCGCCATGCCAGGCTGCTGTTGACCGGCACGCCGGGACGCGCGATCGTTCGCGCCCTGGCGCACAAGAACCAATGGCAAGGCGAGTTTTGGAGCCGGCGCCAGCACGGCAAAACCTTCCCGGGCTGGCTGACCGTGACCGGCGTTCGCGACGAACAAAATCGCTTGTTGAGCTATGTGGCGATTTTTTCGGACATCAGCGAACAAAAGGCCGCGGAACGGGAAATTCACGAACTGGCGTTTTACGACCCGTTGACCGGCTTGCCCAATCGCCGTTTGCTTTTGGACCGGCTGAAACAGGAAATCGCCGCCGCCAAGCGTCAGCAAACCTTTGGCGCGCTATTTTTTCTGGACTTGGATCATTTCAAGCATTTGAACGATTCGCTCGGCCACAACGTCGGCGACGACTTGCTGACCCAGGTGGCCCGGCGCTTGCGAAGTATTATCCGCGAGGAAGACACCGCCTGCCGGCTGGGCGGCGACGAGTTCATCGTCATGGTACCCGGCCGCTATCACTTGATAGAGCAGGTCAGCGATCACGCCGCGATGCTCGCCGAAAAGATTCTGCATACCATCAACCAACCGTTTCAAGTCTTCGGCGGCGAACACCATTTTTCGACCAGTATTGGCGTCACGCTGTTTCCGGAAGCGACCGACCAACCCGAGGCGGTGATCCAGCAAGCCGACACCGCGATGTACCGCGCCAAGGCCAGTGGTCGCAACAGTATCAGCTTTTACCGGCCGTCGATGCAGCAGTCGGCCGATCGCCGCCTGACCCTGGAAAAGGAATTGCGCCAGGCACTAAAGTCCCACCAATTCCTGCTGCATTATCAGCCCCAGGTCGATCACCTGGGGCGGGTGTTGAGCGTCGAGGCGTTGATTCGCTGGCAACATCCGGACAAAGGCATGATTTCGCCGGCCGAATTCATACCGGTCGCGGAGGAAACCCAGCTGATTCTGCCGATCGGCGAATGGGTCATCGAAGAGGCTTGCCGGCAGATCCGCCGCTGGGATCAACAAGCCGTGCCGGTACGTCATATCGCGGTCAATGTCAGTTCCCGGCAATTTCGCCATTCCGGCTTTGTTCCGCGAATCCGCCACATCCTGGCCGAAACCGGCATAGACGCCAGCCGCTTGGTCCTCGAATTGACCGAAGGTTGCGTAATCAGCGACATCGACGATACGGTCGAGAAAATGCGCGACTTGCAAGGCATGGGCATCCAAACGTCGATCGATGATTTCGGGATCGGCTACTCGTCGCTGTACTACCTGAAAAAACTGCCGATTTCCCAATTGAAAATCGACCAAAGCTTCGTCCGCGACATCGCCGTTGATCCCAACGGCGCGGTCATCGTCGAAACCATCATCAACATGGCCAAGAATCTGGGCTTGAACGTGATTGCCGAAGGCGTCGAAACCCGCGAGCAAATCGAGTTCTTGCAGAACAAAGGCTGCTTGTCCTATCAAGGTTTTTATACCGGCAGACCGGCGCCCGCCGACAGCCTCGGCCGGCGGACGCATCCGGCGGAGCCGCTTATCTGACGCAAGTCGTGGTCGGTTTGGTGCGCATCCAATTGGCTAGCCGAGTGGCCGCGCTTTGCATGCCGTCGTCCTTGAAACGCATGCCGCTGTAAGCCAAGGCTCGCCAGACTTCGCGGGTATCCACCAGCTTGTCGCCACCCAGGATGGTCTCGCCGCTCCAGCAGGTACGGGTGTTGCCGTCCGAGTGCAGCACGCCGTCGCTGCCAACCCGGGCCGCCAGCCATTGCGCGGCCAGCTTCAAGTCGGCTTGCAGGGTTTCGCTGTGGACGCCGTCGTAGCCCGCCAGCAACAGCTCATTGATCTGATTGATTGCCACGGCTTGATAGTGAGTATCCCAACCGGATTTCTCGATGAAATAGCCGGCGTTGCCGTCGAATTTTTCCAACGCGGTTTCCAGGTAGCCTTCGACCAGACTGAGCGCGAAGTCGTCTTCGAACAGCGCGCCGCAGGCTTGATAGGCCACCGCGTCGAACAACAGGCGGTTTGCCGCGTAAAGGTCGGCGTTGTACAACGATTCGTCTTGAGACTCCAACCAGGCCAGCGCCCGGGCCAGTGCCGCGCTGACCGCCTTGCGCTCGGCGTCGTTGCCGACTTGGGCCGCGGTTTCGCTCGGATACTGATTTAGGGCTTTAACCGCCAAACAGGATTCGCCGAGAAAAAAGCTGGCCGCTTGAGCGATGATACCGGGCGTGATCGCGTAGCCCCGCATCGAGTCGGGCAACTGGAATGGCACGCTGCCGTCCACGCCTATCGAATCGGCTCCCACTTTCATTGCCATGAAAGCCTTGCGGGCGTCGGTCAACCGTCCGGCCGCCAGCAAGGCCCGTGTCGCCTTGCCGCTGTACAATTGCCATCGTGGACTGTACATGCCGTTCCATTGATAGTTCCTTCCCAGGAAGTAGTTGCCGGTTGGCGGAATGCCCGGCGTAATGAAGGAAAGGCTATCTTTTAGGAATTTGCCGTAAACCGCGCCGTCCGAGGTTTTGGGTTCAATTACCGCGCCGGCGGAAGGAGGCGATGCCTGGTTTAACTGTTCAATCGACATATCCCAGTCGGGTGGCATCATCAGCCAGGCGACGCCTATGGTTAGAACCGCCACTAAACCGCTCGCCCAAAGTATCCTGGTTTTATTCATACGTTCTCCCGGTGTTTCCTTGTCATTGTTTTGGCTATCGGGTGCGACCGGCGACGGTCCTCTCCCGAAACGGCTCGAAATTTAACGTTCAGACCCTTAAAACTTGCCGTTGTTGCAAGCCCACGCAACAAACCTTCTCGAATCGGCGGCGGCTGAGCTAAAATCCGCGCGACACGAAACTTACGACTTAAACCGATGAACGTCAAAAATTGTTTACTCAGCGTGGTGTTTTTATGTCTCTGCAATCCCGCGCTCGCCGACAAGACGCCCATTCGCCTGGGCACGATGGCGGCCGGCACGCTGAATTGGGAATTGGCGGCGATGCGCGACCAGGGCTTGCTGGACAAGGCCGACTTCAGCCTGGAAGCGGTGGCTGTCGCGAATCAACAGGCCGGCAAGGTGGCTTTGCAAGCCGGCGCGGTCGACGTCATCGTATCGGATTGGATCTGGACGTCCGCGATGCGCGCGGAAGGCCATGCCTTCAGTTTTTATCCCTATGCCGACACCTCCGGCGTGCTCTTGGTTCCGGCGGACAGCCCGATCAAAACCCTCGCCGATCTGCCCGGCAAACGGCTCGGCGTGGCCGGCGGCGAACTCGACAAGAACTGGCTGTTGTTGCAAGCCTTGGGCAAACAGCAACAACTCGACTTGAATGCCAGCGTGGAAAAGATCTACGCCGCTCCGCCGCTACTCAGCCAGCAATTGCAGAGCCAGCGACTGGATGCCTTGCTGACCTACTGGCAATTCGCCGCCCATCTCGAGGGCCTGGGCTACCGGGCCTTGCTCAGCGGCGAGGAAATCATCGCCAAGCTCGGCATTGCCGAAACCGTGCCCAGCCTGGGTTATGTCTTCAAACAAGGCTGGGCCGATCAGCACAAGGCCGCGTTTCGGCAGTTTCTAACGTTGAGCCGGCAGGCGCGCGATACCTTGTGCCGCTCCGACGCCGCCTGGCAAAAAATCGCGCCGCTTACCGATGCCGCGACGCCAGCCGAGCAAGACCGCTTACGCCAGCGCTATTGCCAAGGCCGGGTAGACGCTTGGGGCGCACGGCAACAGCAAGCCGCGCAAAGCATTTTCACGCTGTTGCACGGTCTAAGCGGCAACAAATTGACCGGCGCCGCCGAGCGTATCCAAGCAGGGACATTCTGGTCGACCGATTAACCGTGGCGGTACCATCCTTCCGGCCCCGCGTCGCGGTGCCTCTGGCCTCGCTGATGCTGTTGATCGTGCTATGGAGTCTGGCCGCGGCGGCGGCGGCCAATCCCAGCCTGCCATCGCCCGGCCGGGTCGCCGACACGCTTTACAGGGCACTAGTTTCCGGCGAATTGCCTTATCACCTGGGCGTTACGCTGTTACGCTTGCTGGTCAGCTTTACCGTCGCGATGCTGTTGGGCTGCGCGCTGGGCGTGGTGCTCGGCCGGCATAAGGCGTTGGATGCGTTTTTCGACCACTGGCTGGTATTGTTTTTGAACATCCCGGCCCTGGTCACCATCATCCTGTGTTACGTCTGGTTCGGTCTGTCCGAATCGGCGGCGATCCTGGCGGTCGTCATCAACAAACTGCCCAACGTGGCGGTCACGATACGCGAGGGCACCCGCGCGCTGGACCGGGATTTACTGGATATGGCCCGCAGCTACGGCTTCAGTTCCGCCAAAACCCTGCGGCATGTTATCTGGCCGCAACTTCATCCGTTCGTGATGACCGCGACCCGCTCCGGGCTGGCGTTAATCTGGAAGATCATCCTCGTTGTTGAGCTGCTCGGTCGCGGCAACGGCATGGGTTACCAATTACACCTGTTTTTCCAACTGTTCGATGTCGCCAGTTTGCTGGCCTACACGGTCGCGTTCGTGGCGGTGATTCAAGTGCTGGAGTGGCTGGTGCTAAGGCCGCTGGATGCCAAGGCGCAGCGGTGGCGGCGATGACCGATATTCAGATCAGCATCCTCGACAAAACTTACCGATCCGCGCACGCCGCCGACCGCCAGCATCGCGCCATCGCCGACCTGCAACTCCGGGTGGCGCGCGGCCAATTCGTTTGTCTGCTGGGACCGTCCGGCTGCGGCAAAACCACGTTGCTGAACATGATCGCCGGCCTGGACAGTCAATACCAAGGCCAGATCCGTGTCGGTCGTCTGGAGAGCTTGCCGAAAATCGGTTACGTGTTTCAGAACCCCAGGCTGTTGCCCTGGTACGACGTGCGCCGCAATATCGAGCTGGTATTCCCCGCCGAACCGCCGGCCGAACTGATAGACGCCTTGCTGAATGCGATGCAGCTTGGCGACGTCCAGCACGAGTTTCCGGAACGGCTGTCGCTGGGCATGCAGCGCCGGGTTGCCATCATCCGGGCCTTCGCGATCGATCCGGACTTACTGTTGATGGACGAACCCTTCGTGTCGCTGGACGCACCGAGCGCGCGGCAGGTTCGCAATCTGTTGTATACGCTGTGGCAGCAGCGCCCGCACACCGTGTTGTTCGTCAGCCACGATTTGCGCGAGGCTATTGCATTGGCCGACAGGCTGATTTTTTTATCGCCGTCGCCGATGCGCATTGTCGCCGACATTACGGTTGACATTCCCAGGCCGCTCAGAAATGACGAAGCTCAAATCGAAACCTTCCGGGGTACTTTGTATAGCCGGCATCCGCGGATCGCCGACCTGCTGTAGCGTGAAAACCGTAGCCGCCGAATGGGCGGTCGAAGAACAGATCAAGAAATCGCGTTTTATCGGCGTCATTTGTCCCTGTTCCCGCGAACGCGATGCGCTGCTGTTTATCGAGCGCTTGCGCGACCAACATCCCGGCGCCAGCCACGTGGCGTTTGCCTACCGAATTCTCGACGCGGACGGACCGATCGGCCGCTTCAACGATGCCGGCGAACCGAGCGGTACCGCCGGCAAGCCGATTTTTCTGCATCTGGAGGGTAAACAGTTAATCAATCTGTGCATCGCGGTGGTGCGTTACTTCGGCGGCGTCAAGCTTGGCGCCGGCGGCTTGACCCGCGCATACGGCGGTCTGGCCAAGCAAGTCATCGACGCCGCGCGAATTGTCGAATATATCGAATTCGCCGAGTGCGAACTGTGCCTGGATTACGCTCGGCTACAGGCGTTGGACTATCATTTGAAAAAGCTGGACGGCGTTATCGTCCACCAAGCATTCGCCGACTTGGTGACCGTGCGCGTCAGGCTTCCCAAGCACCAACTCGCCGTGCTACAGGCGCTGATTCGGCACTAGCCCTCCGAATCGAAGGTTCCGAGCCATAACCTGAGCCGATCATCATCTTGCGCTTCCGCGCCCCGAACCAGCCAGCGCGTTGCCATTTATCAACAGTCAGTTTATATCCTGCACAAATGACAACTTGATGGCAACATTATTCTCAAATAAGAAACAAAGCATCTACGAATTGCTGCATTGTAAATGAAACATCTAAGCCTTATAGTGAAGTCGTGTTCATTGCATTCGACTGTTTCAGTCTGGGAGTTCAAATGAAATCATCCAAAAACCTTTATCGCGACATTCTGACCGGCCTGTTTTTCACAACCGGCGTATTCGGTTTTATGTCCGGCGAATTCGTGATTTCCACGATGCTGTTTGGAGCCGCCACGATCTCAAGCAACCTTGATTTCAACGGCTCGTTCCGCGCCTAATTTTTAGTTGTACCTCCTCGTTGTGTTTTAAGCCGTTCGTTCCATAGCTCTGTGCTTGTCCGCTGCTCCACACTCCGGGGCGGCGGGTCTTTTTCGTTATCTCCCCTCGTCGTTGCTCAAACGCCTTGCCCCATGCCGGCACTGCCTTGCGCCTTCGCTTGATGGTAAAATCATCGAACACTCACTGCCGATCAAGCCAAACCGATGACGACCGTTCCCGCCGCGCTTTACGAATCCTATCTGCCTCATCTAAAACTGCTGGGCCGCGGCAAGGTTCGCGATATGTACGAAATCGACGCTGGCCATTTGCTGATTGTCACCACCGACCGGATGTCAGCCTTCGATGTCATCATGCCCGATCCTATCCCCGGCAAGGGTCAAGTGTTGACCCGAGTGTCCAATTTTTGGTTCAGCCGGATGCGCGACATCATTCCCAATCATTTGAGCGACGATTTATTGCTAGCCGACGTGATTCCAGACCCGGCGTTACGGGCTCCGGTCGAAGGCCGCACGATCATTGTCAAACGCCTTAAACCGTTGCCCATCGAAGCCATCGTTCGCGGCTATCTGATTGGTTCCGGCTGGAAAGATTACCAACGTAGCGGGCGGGTTTGCGGCATCGAACTGCCGGCCGGCCTACAACAAGCCCAACAATTGCCCGAACCGATCTACACGCCCTCGAGCAAGGCCGAGGTCGGCGTCCATGATGAGAACATCAGCTTTGCCGACACCGTTAACCTGGTCGGTATTGAGGTCGCCGAGCGGATACGCGACGTCAGCATTCGGCTTTACCGCAGTGCCGCTGAATACGCGCTGGCGCGCGGTATCATTATCGCCGACACCAAATTCGAATTCGGCCAGGACGACAGCGGCAAGGTTTATTTGATCGACGAAGCGCTGACGCCTGATTCTTCGCGCTTCTGGCCGGTGGAGCACTATCAGGTCGGCATCAGTCCTCCCAGTTTCGATAAGCAATATTTGCGCGATTACCTGGAAACCCTCGACTGGAATAAAACCGCTCCGGGCCCGAAACTGCCCGACGAAGTCAGCCGCAAATGCGCTGAAAAGTATCGGGAGGCCGAGCTGAAACTGACCGGGATTTAGCTTGCCAATATGAGGTGGCGGCGTTTATTCGCCAAATCAAGCGCCTCCTCGATTAACGCGTGTGCTTGGCATCGCGCGTTACCGTTACTTATGTTGGTGAAAGTCCGGCAGCCGGGCGTTCGTAGAGCGCAAAGTTAGCGGAAACGGCCAGGGTGTTGTCGCGAGGCGGGGTCTGGAAGAA
>NZ_JBYMAP010000124.1:0-12538 GCF_057766305.1 Methylomonas sp. BG-2
CTGCCTCTGGGATCGAACGCGTAATGTGCTTTGACGTAATCCAAGTCTCGCAGGGCCTGATCGTCTCGATGCTGATCCATCAAAATACCTATCCGGGCCAGGCGCGCGTCAAGGTGTTCCGGCTGAGTCGCCAAGGCTGCGTCGTATTCCGTCAACGCGCCATTCAAGTCCCCCTGAGAATGTTTGATCGAGCCGATGACAAAGTGCACGCCGGGATCCTCGGGCTTAATTTTCAGCACCTTATCCGTCGCGGTCCGCGCGCCCGCGATATCGCCCCGGCGTAAGAGCGTGTTGGCGCGGCCGATCAGCGCGTCGATTTGTTCAGGATCGATTTGGCTAGCCATATCGTATTCGTTAAGGGCTTCGCTGAGTTCCCCCAATTGCGAATAGGCGTGGCCTCGAAACAGGTGAAGGGTTGGTTGCAGTTCTCGGTTGAACCGGCTGGGATCGACTTCCTTAATCAACTGTTGGTATTTGAGCTGATACAAATACAACTCCGCCAGGGGTTTAATGATCAAGGCTTGATCGGCGCCCAGTTGCTTGGCTTGCGTCAGTTGCACCTCGGCTTCCGACAGCGATTTTTGTTTGAGGTAAATTTCGCCCAACAAAATATGCGCGGCGATGTAGTTGGGGTTTTCTTGCAACGCATTTTTCAGATCGATGATCGCTTCGGGCAAGTTTTGGTTTTGCTGAGCCTGAATCGCTTGCTCGAAAAATTGTCCGGCTCGAATTTCGTCGGAGTGAGTGGCCTGAAACGGCGACAACGCCGAAGCAAGCAACAGTGCGGCGGGAAACCGGCGCAACGCAGGGCGATTTTCGGGCGGATGCTTAAGCATGGCTTTATGAGGGTGATTGGTTAGCTTCGATAGCATAGCTTGAAAGCGGTTCGGCCACCAGTCGTATCACTCGGTTCAAGGTTCAAGCGGCGTGTCAAGCTGGCCCGGCCGCCGGCTAGCGGCGTCGGAATCTTGGCGTTGTTATATAAGTGGTTGAACTTTAATAATAAAAGTTCGTGGTCCGGTTTTTGCTTTTCGCATGGCATAACCACGAGGTGTCATGATTATGGAGACTTTAAGCTATCACCAACAATGGCAAGCTGAACGTTTGACCGATGCGTTTCGGGCCTTCAATGCCTTGTCCGAAAATCTTGCCCAATCCTATCAGGGGCTGGAAGAGAAAGTGGCGGCGCTAAACCGCGAACTGGCGGCGGCGCGGGATGCACGCGTCAACACCTTGATCGAAAAGGAAAGGTTGGCCAGCCGGCTGCAACAAATTCTGGCGGCATTGCCCGCCGCGGTCATCGTATTGAATCGAGACGGGGTTGTGATCGATTGCAACGGCTATGCCGTCGACTTTCTTGGCGAACCGCTCTTGGGCGAAACTTGGCGAGAGGTGGTCGCGCGCGGTTTGCAGCCGGTGTTCGAATCGCCGCACGAGCGGCAATTGCGCGACGGCCGCACGGTCAATATTACCCACAGTGCCTTGGGTAACGGCGCGGAGCAGTTGATTTTGTTGTCCGACGTAACCGAATTGCGGTCGCTGCAGAATTTACTGGCCCGTCAAAAACAATTGAGCGCCATGGGTGAGATGGTGGCCGGCCTGGCTCATCAGGTGCGTACGCCTCTGGCGACCGCGATTCTGTATGCCTCGCAAATCAATAAGTCGGGCTTGAGCGAAGAAAAACGCCTGCAGTTCTCCGCCAAGATACTGGAACGCCTGCATTACCTGGAGCGGCAGGTGAACGACATGCTGATTTTCGCCAAGCAGGGCCGGATGGCAATGCAGGACTTCGAGTTGCATTCCTTCTGGCTACTTCTGGTGGATAGCGCCGATGCGTTGGCTTGCGATTTCACGTTCGAGGACCGTTCCGGCATCACGCGCCTAACCGGGAACCAGGATGCGTTGAGCGGCGCGTTGCTGAATCTGCTGACCAACGCCGTCGAAGCGGGAGCCCGGCGCGTGGTTTTGACCGCGACGGCCGGCGCGGCGGGCGATTTGTTCATCGACGTAACCGACGATGGTCCCGGTATTCCAGAACAGTGTCGAGACCGGCTGTTCGAGCCGTTTTTCACGACCAAAGCCAATGGCACGGGTCTTGGGTTGGCAGTGGTCGACAGCGTGGCCAAGGCGCACGGTGGCCGAGTTTCCTACCGGCCATTGCCCGGTCGTGGCAGCCGTTTTACGTTGATTTTGCCATTAACCAGTTACGAACCGAATTTATCGGCCGGGGTTTCCGGTCGTGGAGACTGCTATGAAACCGTGTGATGTATTGATCGTCGAAGACGACCCGGCCTTGGCCGAAGCCTTGTGCGACACGCTGGAACTGGCCGGCTATCAGGTCAAGTCCGCGAAAAACGGAGCCGATGCGTTGAGCTGGTTGTCCCGGCAATCGGCGCGGCTGATCGTCAGCGACGTGCAGATGCCGGCAATGGACGGCTATCAGCTGTTGCAAAACCTGCAACATAAGCCGGAGGCGCCGCCGGTGTTGTTGATGACCGCTTACGGCACGATTCCGAAAGCGGTCGAAGCCATGCAGGCGGGCGCGGCCGATTATTTGATCAAACCCTTCGAGGCCCGCATCTTGGTCGATAAGGTTGCCGGACTGATCCAAGCGCCACGGCCGCCAGCCTGCGAGCGCATCGTCGCCGACGCGTCGATGAAAAAATTGTACGGTTTGGCGGCCAAGGTCGCGAAGACCGAGGTGACCATGTTGCTGGAAGGCGAAAGCGGCACCGGCAAGGAAGTGTTAGCGCGTTACATACACCGGAATTCGCACTTTCATCAAGGCCCGTTCGAGGCCATCAACTGCGCGGCAATTCCGGAGAACATGCTGGAGGCGATGTTGTTCGGTTACGAGAAAGGTGCGTTTACCGGCGCCGTGCAAGCCATGCCCGGCAAATTCGAACTGGCTCACGGCGGCACGTTATTGCTCGATGAAATTTCGGAGATGGATTTGGCCTTGCAAGCCAAACTGCTCAGGGTCTTACAGGAAAAAGAGGTCGAGCGGCTGGGCAGCCACCGCAAGATTGCTTTGAACGTCAGAATTCTGGCGACCACCAACCGGAAGTTGAAAACCTATGTCAACGAAGGCCGGTTTCGCGAGGATTTGTACTTCCGCTTGAGCGTGTTTCCGTTGCGTATCCCGCCCTTGCGGGAACGGCCCGGCGACGTGTTGCCGCTGGCTTACGAATTGTTGGCCAAACACAGTCCGCACGGCCGACCGGCCTGTACGATAGAACCGGAAGCCGCCGTTCGCCTGCAACAATACCGCTGGCCGGGCAACGTCCGCGAACTGGACAATGTGATACAGCGCGCGCTGATTTTACAAAACAATGGTCGGATCGGTTGCGGCGAGCTGATATTCGAAGAGGACTGCGAAATCTTGCCGGATTTGCCGGTGACACTGCAAAGCCTTGCCTCGTCGAGCGATGCCAGCAACGAGGCCGTGGGATGCGGCGGTGGCGCCAGCCTTGATGAAGGCGTGCGCTCGGCCGAGGAAAAAATCATTCTGCAGATGTTGCACGAGGCCAGCGGCAGCCGCAAGGCCACGGCCGAACGGCTCGGAATCAGCCCGCGCACCTTGCGCTATAAAATCGCCCGAATGAAGGAGGCCGGGGTGCTGGTCCCTTGCTAAAGATGGCTTGAAAACTGCTTGTCCGATATAAAATCACCAGCGAGTCATTTTTATGTCAGATATGAATATCAACCAAGTCCTGGCCCAAATGCGGACCATGTCGATCGAAGCCGGCGGCAAACCGCCGGTTGGCGATAATTCCGGCGATTTCGCCGCGATGCTGAAGCAATCGATCGATTCGGTGAACCGTACTCAGCAAACCGCTAACGACATGGCTCAATCCTTCGAAATGGGCAAGCCTGATGTGAGTCTGGCCGAGGTGATGATCGCCTCGCAAAAAGCCAGCGTATCGTTCCAGGCCATGCTGCAAGTTCGCAACAAACTGGTCGATGCCTACAAGGACGTTATGGGCATGTCCATGTAAGCTGCTATGCTGTGAGCCATGAGCGAAATAGACCGAAACCTACCGATGGAAAGCCCGTTGCCCATGGCGACGGCGGACAAGGGCAGAATGCAGACGGCGCTGAGAAGCCTGAGCAAATTGCCGCTGTCCAACCAATTGGGCTTGATGCTGGGCTTGGCCTTGAGCGTCGCGATCGGGGTTGCCGTCGTCCTCTGGTCGCAGGAGCAGCATTACGACTTATTGTTTCCGGCCGTCGCCGAAAAAGATGCTTCTGAAATCCTCGATGCGTTGACCAAACTGGGCGTCGAGTACAAGGTTGAAACCGGTACCGGCACGATCATGGTGCCGGCCGACAAGGTCCGCGAAGTCAAACTCAAACTGGCGGCGCAAGGCTTGCCGCGCAGTACCAGCCTCGGCTACGAACTGTTGGATAAGGAAAACGGTTTCGGCGCCAGTAAAAACGTCGAACAGATGCGCTTTCAGCGCGCGTTGGAAGGCGAGATCGCGCTGACCGTGCAAACCATCCAAAACGTCAAGTCCGCCAAGGTCTTGCTGGCGATTCCGGTGCAATCGGTCTTCGTCCGCGAACGCAAAAAACCCAGCGCCTCGGTCGTGGTCGAGTTATACCAGGGCCGCAGCTTGGACAAGGAACAAATCGAGGCCATCGTTCACCTGGTATCGTCCAGCGTGCCGTTGATGGAGCCGGGCCAAGTCACCGTGGTCGATCAAAAAGGCCGCTTGCTGAACAGCAAGGAGACCTCCGAGGACATGTCCCTGTCCAGCAAGCAATTCGATTATAAACGCAATCTCGAGGAACATTTGCGCGGTCGGATCGAGAACATCCTGACGCCGCTGGTGGGCGGTGACGGCATGCGCGCGCAGATTTCCGCCGACGTCGATTTCACCGTCACCGAGAAAACCCAGGAAATGTTCAATCCCGATTTGCCGGCGCTGCGTAGCGAGCAGATTCAGGAAGACAAGAATTCGCAGTCCAAGGTGCAGGGCGTGCCCGGCGCGCTTTCCAACCAGCCGCCGCCGACCGGCGTGGCGCCGGAAGTCGCCAGCGGCCAGGAAAAAACCGAGACCAGCGGAGAAACTGGCTCCGCCAGCAAAAGCGCGACTCGCAATTACGAACTGGACAAAACCATCACTCATACCCGGCTGGCGACGGGTGCGTTGCGGCGGCTGTCGGTTGCCGTCGTCGTCGATAACAAGAAGGTCGCCCAACCCGACGGCCAATTCGGCCAACTGCCGTATTCCCAGGAAGAACTCAACCAATTGCGCGATTTGGTCAAGCAGGCGGTCGGCTTCGACAACAGTCGCGGCGATCAGGTGACCGTCACCAACGTCGCGTTCAAACTGCCGGAAGCACTGGAAGAGGTACCCAGCGAACCGTTCTGGCAACAAGCTTGGTTTGGCGGTAGTATGCGGCAATTGGCGGCGGTGCTGGTGGTGCTGATGCTGATACTGGGCGTGCTGCGACCGGCGGTGCGGACTTTGATCGCCAAGGAAGAGCAGATGGAAGCGCTGGAAGAAGCCAAGGCAATTGCCGAGGCGTCCGGCGGCATCGTGCGTTTCGACGAGGAGGGCCGGCCGGTACCGGTCGCGGTCAAGGTCGACGAAGAAACCGGCGAAGTGCGGACCATCACGACCGGCGCGGAGGATTTGCTGCTGCTGGAAGCCCCGCAAAGCTATGAAAAACGGCTGGAATACGTGCAAAAATTGATAGACGAAGATCCCAAACTGGTCGCCCAAGTCATCAAAACCTGGTTGAAGGACAATGGCTGAGGACCCCAACGACCTATCCCACGCCCAGCGCGCCTCGTTGCTGCTGCTGGCGGTCGGTCAGGACCGGGCGGCGACGGTGCTGCGCCATATGGGACCCAAGGAAGTGCAGTTGATCGGCTCGACGATGGCGCAACTGGGGCCTATCAGTTCCGGGATGGTGGACCAGGTGTTGGAGGAGTTCATCATCCAGATCAAGAACGAAACTGGCCTGGGATTGGATTCCGACGAATACATCAGGGCGATGCTGACCAACGCGTTGGGCGCCGACAAGGCCGGCAGCATCATCGACCGGATTCTGCTGGGCGCCAACAGCAAGGGCATCGAACAGCTCAAATGGATGGATACCCGTTCGATCGCCGACCTGATCCGTCTCGAACACCCGCAAATCATCTCGATCATACTGTCCTTGCTGGACGCCGATCAGGCGGCCGATGTGCTGACCATGCTGCCGGAAAACATGCGCTCGGACATCCTGATGCGGATCGCCACGTTGGAAGGTGTCCAACCCGCCGCGTTGCGCGAGTTGGACGACATCATGGAAAAACAATTGACCGGCAGCGAAGGCGTCAAGTCCTCGCAAATTGGCGGCATCGACGCCGCCGCCAACATCCTCAACTTCATCGAAAGCGCGGTCAGCGATCCGATGATGCAAGACATCAACGAAGCCAATTCCGATCTGGCTCAGCGCATTCAGGACAAAATGTTCGTATTCGGCGATTTGGTCAACGTTGACGACCGGGGTATTCAAACCCTGTTGCGCGAGGTGTCCACCGACCAATTGCTGCTGGCTTTGCGCGGCGTCGACGGCGCTTTGCGCGACAAGATCTTCGCCAACATGTCCCGCCGCGCGGCCGAAATGTTGCGCGACGACCTCGAAGCCGCGCCGCCGGCTCGCCTGAGCGAAGTCGAAGCCGCGCAAAAAGACATCCTGGCGATCGCCAAACGCTTGTCCGACGCCGGGGAAATTTCGTTAGGCGGCGGCGGTGGCGATGAATTCGTCTAAGGGAAATAAATTCTCGGATGCCGAACTGCAAGCGCTGAATCCCTGGACCGATTTGCAGGATTTCAGCGCGCCGCGTTCCGAAAACGTCGACGTCAAGGAGGCCACCGAAACCTTAACCGTCGAGCAGATCGAAGCGATTCAAAAGCAGGCTTACGCGGAAGCCTTCGCGCAAGGCCAGCAACAAGGTTTGGAGGAAGGACGCCAGATTGGTTTGGAAGAAGGCCGGCGCCTGGGTTACGAGGAAAGTCTGCATTTGTTGCAAAAGCAGGCGGCCGAACTCAATCTCCTGCTCGAAGCCTTGAGCGAGCCGTTTCGTGAGCTCGACGAAGCTGTCGAGGAAGAATTGGTCAAACTCGTCTGCGCGATCGCCGGCCAACTGATCCGCCGCGAACTGAAAACCGAACCCGGCGAAGTCGTCGCGGTAGTGCGCGAAGCCGTCAAGGCCTTGCCGCTGGCCTCGCAAAAAATCACCGTCAACCTGCATCCCGAGGACGCGGCATTGGTCAAAACCGCGCTGAGTCTGGACGAAAGCATGCCGCCTTGGTGCTTGCGGGAAGATCCCTTACTCAGCCGCGGCGGTTGCACCGTCGAAACCGAAGTGTCCAGCGTCGATGCCAGCGTCGAAACCCGCTTGGCCGCCGTGATTGCCACGGTGTTGGGCGGCGAACGCCGCCAAGACGCCCCGCGATGATTCCCACGCCCGACCGCGGCCGGCTTTGGCTGGAGCGTTTGCAGCCTTACCGGCAACGTTTGCATGAACCGCCGCCGCTAATCGTCGAAGGCCGTTTGACCCGGATGGTGGGGCTAACCTTGGAGGCCGAAGGCTGCCGGGCCTCGATCGGCTCGTTATGCCGGGTTGTTACCAAATCCGGTAAAACCATTTCCGCCGAAGTAGTCGGCTTTTCCGGTTCCCGCTTGTTCCTGATGCCGACCGGCGATACCCACGGCCTGGAGCCGGGGTGCCGGGTGATTCCGCTGGGACGGGACAGCTTGGTCGGTGTCGGCTTCGGCTTGCTCGGCCGGGTGTTGGACGGCGCCGGTCAGGCCCTGGACAACAAGGGGCCGTTAAGCACCGACGCCAAGGCATCGCTATCCGGCGCGCCGATCAATCCGCTGACCCGTAAACCGATCCGCGAAGCCTTGGATGTCGGTGTCAGAGCCATCAACGCCATTCTCAGCGTCGGCCGGGGTCAGCGCATGGGTTTGTTCGCCGGCACCGGCGTCGGCAAGAGCATTTTGCTGGGCATGATGACCAAATTTACCAACGCCGACATTGTCGTGGTTGGCCTGATCGGTGAGCGCGGTCGCGAGGTGAACGAATTTGTGTTGAAGATCCTCGGCGAGGAAGGCATGAGCCGCGCGGTGGTGGTGGCGTCGCCGGCCGACGATTCACCGTTGATGCGGGTGCACGGCGCGCTTTTGGCGACCGCGATCGCCGAATACTTTCGCGATCAGGGACTGAACGTGCTGCTGTTGATGGACTCCTTGACCCGTTACGCCCAGGCTTACCGCGAAATCGCGCTGGCCATCGACGAGCCGCCGGCCACCAAGGGATATCCGCCCTCGGTATTCGCCAAATTGCCGCAATTGGTGGAACGGGCCGGCAACGGCGACGAGGGCGGCGGCTCGATCACCGCGTTCTATACCGTACTGGCCGAGGGCGACGACACCAACGATCCGATCGCCGACGCGGCGCGCGGCGTGTTGGATGGGCATATCGTCTTGTCGCGGGCGTTGGCGGATTCGGGCCATTATCCCGCCATCGATGTTGAAGCCTCGGTGAGTCGGGTGATGCCGGATATCGTGGATAACGAGCACATGCGCATGGCCCGCGACTTGCGGCGTTTGTATTCCACCTACCAGCAAAACCGCGACTTGATCAGTGTCGGCGCCTATCGGCCCGGTGCCGACCCGCGTATCGACCAAGCCATCGAGCGCAATCCGGCCATCATGGCATTTTTGCAGCAGGACATGGACGAGTCCGTCGATTTTAGCCGCAGTATCGACGAACTGGCGCAATTGCTGGGCGGTCGATGAAAAAATCCCAGCGTCTGAATGTCATCGTCGATTTATACGCTCGCCAGGAGCGGGAAGCCTTGGAGGCGATGGGCGTCGGTCAGCGGCGGCTCGCCGATCAGCAAAATCAGCTCGATCAATTGGTTCAATACCGGCTGGAATATTTGCAACGTTTCGAGGCGCGCCAGCGGGCTGGGATCAACGTGGGCCAGTTATTGGAATTTAGGGCGTTCGCCGACAAATTGGACGGAGCGATCGAAGGTCAACGCCGCCAGGTTGCGCAATGTGAACGGGAACTACGGAAGTTGCGCGGGCTTTGGGAGCAATGCCATCAGCGCACAAAAAGTTTGAATCGCGTCAAGGAATTGGCGGCGGTTGACGAAGCCAAAACCGAACAAAAACGCGAGCAAGCCGAGCAAGACGACCGCGCCGCCCGCTCGCGCCGCGACGATGGCACGGGACGTGCTTGACCGCACTATATAGTCCGAGGAGTGGCGCCATGAATATTCAAGGTTTCAATTTAATTTCGCTGTTGGCCGGCACCGAAAATGCCGCCGGTTTAAACGGTTTGTTTTCCGGCGGCGGCGATGCGGCCGGGTTTTCCGATACGCTGATGCAACAATTGACCGCGCTGCAACAGGCCATGGCCGCCACCGGCGCCAGCTCTGGCGCCGCTGGCGATTTGCAATTGCCGAACCCGTTTTCCGGCGCTGAAGGTCAGTCTATCGACGGGCAAACCCTGCAAAACTTTGCCGCGCTATTCGGCAATCGCTTGCCGGCGAACGCGGTCGGTCAAGCCGGCGGTGCCGATTCGGCCAAATCTGAAATCAATCTGGACGACACCTTGCAGGCTTTGGCCGACGTGTTGCAGTCCTTGCAAAGCCTCGAAGCGGCCGCGCCCGCCGTGCCGGACGCGGCTCAAGCAACGTCGGCCGCCATGGTCGATGCGTCCGCCGAGCAAGGCCAGGACGCCGAGACGCTGCGCTTGAGCGATGAGCAAGGCCGGGACGCCGGGATCCGGCGTTTGACCGAGCAGTGGCAAGCCGCGCTGGATGCCGCTGGCCTTGGCAACGCGCCGGTGGCGAAGACGGCGGAGCTGAGTTCCGAAACCGCCGCGGCGGTTGCCGTCCAGGCCGATGCGCAAATGGCCGGCGCCTTGCAAACCGCCGTGGCGATCGCTCGGGAACACCAGCCCGCCAAACCGCAAACGCCGGCCGGCCGGGATGCTTTGCTGACGACGTTAACCGGCGACGACGCCAAGAATTTGACGGCTCCGGCGTCGGCGGTCATTGGTTCCGCCGCCGGTAGCGAAACCGGCGCCGGCTTCAATTCCGGCGGGCAGACCGGAAACAACGAGCAAGGTACTCAGTCGCCGTGGTCGGATAGTGGCCTGGCTGCGGCAAAGGTGTCGGCCGAAGGCGGGGATAGCGCAGACAGTCGCTGGTCGCGGGTCGCGGCGGATGTCGGTCAATTGAATCGAGTCGCCGCCAACGCTGCTCCGCAGCCGGAAACCGCCGTGATCGGCCGGTCGGTCAATCATCCGGAATGGAACGCCGAGCTCGGCCAGAAGCTGTTGTGGATGCATAACCAGGCCGTGCCGTCGGCAGAAATTCGTTTGAATCCCGAGCATTTGGGGCCGATTTCAATCAAGATCGACGTCAATCAAGACCAGGCCAACGTTACGTTTACCACCCAGCACGCGGCGGTCAAGGAGGCCATCGAGGCGGCGATACCCAAGCTCAGGGAGATGCTGGGCGGTCAAAACCTGAATCTGGCCGACGTCAACGTGTCGCAGCAACAGTCCGAACAGCGCCAGGGCCGCGACGGTTTTCAAATGGCCGGCGATCAGCAACGCGGGCGGCAGGGTCAAGCGTCCGGGCAGGACGTGCCGGTTGCCGATCCGGTCATCGACGAAATCGAAACCGGGCGGGCGATTGCCAGCAATGGCTTGTTGAGCCTGTTTGCCTAATCTGAAGCGAGAAAAGGCTTGGACCGGTCTGATTGGCCGATCGGGAAGCTGTCCCGAGCTTGGCAACGGATGGATTGCGATCCAGCCGCTCCAGGCACGCCCATTCCAATCACCGCTCCGGCGCGGGTCCGGGGCCACTCAGGCTAGCCTGGATTTTGCGGGCCAACGCGGCAATCGCATGCTCGGTGACGCTGGCATGGTTGCCCTTGAGCTCAATGTCGTAGCGGGCCAGGATTTGCCGGCTGCGGGTATCGACCAAATAGACCCAAAGATAGGACACCAAAAAACTGGGCTTGCTGTGTTGAGCGATGACGATCCAATCGGCGCCTTGGGCCTTGCCCAAGTCGGCGGCCAGATCCGGGTGCTGGAATAAGTAGCCGAAGCCGGCATTTGCCGAGGTCAACGCCGCATCGGCGACGCGCTCGCCGAGGTAAGCGCCGTCGCGGCCGAGGGCGTCGATCAACAGCGGCGCCATCGTCGCGGTACGCTGTTTTTCTTGCGGGGTATTCGGCAGCGACGTAATGTCGTTTAGCTCGAAAGCGGTGACCGCGATGCGCGGCGCGGCCGGGGTCGGGCCGGCGATCAGCCCTATGGTGAAAAACAGAGGTTTCAGTATTGTTTTAGTCATGATTTTCTCCTAGCGATCAATAATTCGACGAGGATGCGCCGTCGCTGAACGCCTTCGGCGCGGGTGGTGCCAGATTACGCCGCCGGGCCAAGCGGATCAGCCGAGATTTGCCCGGCCAACTCGGGCAATTTGCCCGCCGGGCGGTGTTGGCTAGGCAGTGCGGGTCAAGCTACTTACAATGGCGGCATCCGTGGTTACCGGCCTGTTCGATGAATTTGAAGTGGCATTTGTTATCCCGCATCGCCATTGCGGCCGTGCTGTGTTTGCTGGCGATGTCGTTTTACGCGCTGCAGCGCAGCGCCCGGCAAGTCGATGCCTTGGTCACCGCCAGCGCCGACTCGCTGGCCCGCCAACTGGACTACCAATTGCTGATGGGGAGTTCCGGCTACCCGTCGGTGGCCGCCTTCCCGGACTTCGAGTTATGGAAGCAAACCAGCCGCGTGCCGGGCTTGTGCGTCGGCTTCGAGACGCCGGACGGCCGCGTGTTGCGCCATCTTTGCACCGGCGCCGCATTGGCGGCGGCGCCTTGTCCGGACTGGTTCGATGCGCTGTACCGGCGCGGCTTCGGCGCGGAACCGGTCACCCGTCGCAACGTGGGCTTAAACGGCGTCGGCCGGGGCACGGTGGTCGTCGAAGCCGGCGCGGACCTGACCGTGGCCCGCGCTTGGGCGACCTTGACCGATCTGGCCGAGCTGTCGGCGCTGACGGTGCTGACCATTTCCGGATTGGTATATCTGGCGGTAGGCCGGGCGTTGCGGCCGGCCGGCGACGTGGCGGCCGGTTTGGCGCGACTGGCGCGCGGCGAACTGGACTATCGCTTGGCCGATTACGTTTTGCTGGAATGGCGTTTGATCGGCGGGGCGATCAATCGTTTGGCGGATAGCCAGCAACGCTTGCTGAACGAGCGGCAGCGCTTGGCGTCGCGCTTGCTGCAAGTGCAGGAGGAGGAGCGGCGTCATTTGGCGAGGGAACTGCACGACGACTTTGGTCAAGCGCTGGCCGCGATTAACGCGGTCAATGCGTCGATTGCGCAAACCGCCCGCCGCGACTGCCCGGAGCTGTTGGCCGAAACCGAACGCATCGCCCGCTATACGCGGGGTTTGCATAACGGATTGCGCGGCTTGACCACCCGGCTACGACCGGCGGAATTGGACGAG
>NZ_JBYMAP010000125.1:0-12525 GCF_057766305.1 Methylomonas sp. BG-2
GGCCATATAAGCGGCGATGTCTGGCAAATGTTCGGCCACCAAATCGACGCCGTAAACCTTCTGCGTCGCATAGCTCACCAATTGCAGGTGCGGCCAGGCAATCACGTCGGCCAGCGTGAAATTCTCCCCCATGGCATAAGGCGCTCTGAGCATCAGCCGGTTCAGCCCCTTCAGACCGTTTTCCACCTTGGCCTTGACCTCGTCCTTAATTTCCTGGGACACAACGGTGCCAAACAGGACTTCGCCGTAGATGCGGCGGGCGATCAGTTCGACATTCAATTCGATATGTTGAATAAATTCGCGGCATTTCCCGCGTTGATAAGGATCGGCCGGATACAACGGATGCTCGGGAAACGCATCCTCCAAATATTCGACGATGGCTTGGGATTCCGACAAATAACCGTCGGCGGTCTTGATGAACGGGATTTTGCCGAGCGGCGAGCGTTTCAATACCGCTTCGTCCTGGCTCGGCGGCACCGCTTCTTCATTGAACGGCAGGTTTTTCTCTAAAAGCGCGAATTTAACTTTGTTGTAATAGTTGCTGATCGCAAAACCGTACAGAGTAATCATGCTGTTGTCTCCCTTGGTTGAAAAACGACCGGCCAGGACAGACCGGTCAGTCTGTTGAAATAATACAGACCGGTCGGTATAGTTGCAACATCATTTTTCCGCCGCCCGCCATGACCCGCAATCTGCAAGAACATATTCTGAATGTCGCCTCCGAGCTGTTTTATAGCCAAGGCATAAAAACCACCGGTGTCGATGCCATCGTCAAAGCGGCCGGCACCACCAAAATGAGCTTGTATAAATACTACCCGTCGAAAGACGATCTGGTGTTGGCGCATTTGCGTAAGAGCCGGGCCAAACTTCAAGCCTACATCCAAGAGTATTTACTCAAGGCCGGCAGCGATCCTGGCCGGCAACTGCTGGCGGTTTTCGATGCTTTCGGGGATTTACAGGCCAACCCGGCGTTTCGCGGCTGTCCGTTTATCAACGCCGCCGCCGAATTCGCCGATGCCGGCTGTTCGATTCAACAAACCGCCGCCGAATTTTCGGACGGTTTTCGCGCGCTGTTATCTGATTTGGCCGCTCGGGCCGGCGCGCGGGATCCGGAGCCGTTATCCAAACAGTTGGCGATGTTGATCGCCGGCGCGATGGTCGGCGAACAAATGCGGCGCGGTACCGAAAACATGCGTTTGGCGCGCGAGGCCGCCGAAATCCTGATCGCATCGGCCCG
The DNA here is from genome assembly GCF_057766305.1 of Methylomonas sp. BG-2. NCBI lineage: Bacteria > Pseudomonadati > Pseudomonadota > Gammaproteobacteria > Methylococcales > Methylococcaceae > Methylomonas > Methylomonas sp. BG-2. The sequence continues at coordinate 1,238 of NZ_JBYMAP010000125.1, forward strand.
CCATTGAGCAATTTCGCTCGCACCGGCAACGATTACAATAAGCGCTGCCCTCGTTTCCCCGGTTTCATCAAGTGAATCTCCGCCAACTGGTTTCCCAAACCGCAATCTATGGCCTGAGCAGCATTGTCGGCCGCTTCTTGAATTATCTGCTGGTTCCGCTTTACACCTACACCTACAGCGCCGGCGAGTACGGCGTGGTCTCGGAATTTTATGCCTACGCCGGCTTCTTCGCGGTCGTGTTGGCGCTGGGCCTGGAAACCGGTTACTTTCGGTTTCGGCAAAACCCCGCCTACGCCAGCGACGCGGTCTACGCCAACGCCCTGAGTTTGCTGACATTCGCCAACGCCGGATTCCTCGCCGCCATCGCTTACTGGCGCCAGGACTTGGCGGACTGGCTGCGCTACCCGGATCATCCGGAATATCTGGTCTGGTTTGCCGCGATCTTGGCGCTGGACGGCATCACCGCGCTGCCGTTCGCCCGACTGCGCGCCGAAAACCGCGCCTGGCGTTTTGCCGGCATCAAATTGACTGAAATCGCGATGACGATCGCATTGAATCTATGCTTTCTGTTGTTGTGCCCAAAACTGGCGCAACGCTGGCCGGACGCGGCGTGGCTCGGCTTTTACGACCCTAGCCTGGGCGTGGGCTATATCTTCATCGCCAATCTGATCGCCAGCCTGGCAAAATCGCTGCTGCTGATTCCGCAATTCCGCCGGATTCCGGTCAGCCTGAATCCGGCGCTGCTCGGCCCCATGCTGCGCTATTCGCTGCCGATGGTGGTGATCGGCTTCGCCGGCATGGTCAACGAAATGCTGGACCGGGCCATCCTGAAAATTCTATTGCCTTACGATCTGGCCACCAACCTGACACAGCTGGGTATCTACGGCGCCTGTTACAAACTATCGATTCTGATGAGCTTGTTCGTTCAGGCCTTCCGCTACGCCGGCGAACCGTTCTTTTTTGCTTACGCCGGCCGCGCCGACGCCAAGCGCGCCTACGCGCTGGTGATGCGCTATTTCGTCATCGCCGGCGTGTTCATCTTTTTGTTGGTGACGCTGTTTATCGACTTTTTCCAATACTTTATCGGCGCGGAATATAGAGCCGGCCTGGAAGTCGTCCCTATCTTGCTGATGGCGAATTTGCTGCTCGGTATCTATGTGAATTTGGCGGTCTGGTACAAACTCGGCGACCGCACCGGCCTCGGTGCCTGGGTGGCGCTGGCCGGTGCCGCGTTGACCGTCGTCTTGAATCTTTATTGGATACCGCTTTGGGGCTACGTCGGCTCGGCCTGGGCCACGCTGGCTTGCTATGCCTTCATGGCGGCGGCATCCTGGCTGTTGGGCCGGCACTATTACCCGGTTCCGTACCCGTTGGCACGGATTTTCGGTTACTTGGTACTCGGGGTGGGCTTGTACTTCGCCAATCGCTGGACCCTGAGCGAATACCATTGGAACACCTGGCTGAGCGGCGGCCTGGGCTTGATGATTTATCTGGCGATCGTCGCGGCGTTCGATCTGAAGCCGCTGATCCGTCGAAGCTGAGCCGGCGCGCTATGCTTTAATCGGCGGCGTTGGTGCCGCCCTGCATCGCCAACGCCGCCTGATACAGCAACTTTTTACGCTGACCGGTGATGTCCGCCGCCAACGCGGCGGCGGTTTTGGTCGAGCATTCATTCAACAACAAGGCCAGAATCCGCCGTTCTTCGTCGCTGATTTCGCCGGCGGTTTCCGGCGCTTGATAGCCAGCGACAATGACGACAAACTCGCCCTTGCGCATGTTTTCGTCGGTTCTGACGCGGTCGGCAAGCTTGTCCAAACGATCGCCGACGATGGTCTCGTGCAATTTGGTGATTTCCCTGGCCACGACAATAGGATGTTCCGGCGGAAACACCGTCAGCATATCGGCCAGCGCATCCTCGATCCGATGGCTGGATTCGTAGAAAGCCCAGGTCGAGGCATCGCTCAATTTGGTTTCGAAAAAACCTTTGCGAGCCGACGCGGTACGGGGCAAAAACCCTTCGAAGCTGAAGCGACTGGTCGGTAAGCCTGCGGCCGACAGTGCCGCGATCAACGCGCAGGGTCCGGGAACAGGCACGACATCGACGCCTTGGCGGCGCGCCAGTTGCACCAGCGGCAGGCCGGGATCGCTGATCAGCGGCGTGCCGGCGTCCGACACCAGCGCCACCGACTGGCCCTCCAACATTTTGCCGACCAAGCCCGCCGAGGCATGCTCTTCGTTGTGCTGGTGCAACGATTGCAACGGCTTGCCGACGCCGTAATGCTGCATCAGCAACTTGGCGTGGCGAGTATCCTCGGCGGCGATCAAGTCGACTTGCTTCAAAACCTCGACGGCTCGGAAGCTGAGATCGGCCAGATTCCCTATCGGCGTGGCGACCACGTATAATTTCCCGGACATTCCCGCTGCAGGCCCTCTTGCCATGTCTGATTTCAAATTCGCCGCCATTATGCCCGCTCGCCTGGCTGTCTGCTGGGTTTTCGGGTTGTTGTTGACGGCCTGCGCCGAAGAACCGGTCAAATCCGTCAAACCGCAGGTCGCGCGGGCCAAATCCGCGGCAAAACGCGCCAAGCCCACCGAACCCGCCCAAAGCTACCGGATAGCGGACAACCAAAACGGTTTACATTTGCTTGATGCCGATACCCGCATTCAGGCCGGCGACAGCGAAGCCGCGCAAAAAGCCCTGGACCGGATCAATCCCGAGCAACTAACGCCCGAGCAGCTCAGCAAATATAAACTGCTCGACGCGCAAATCTCGTTGAGCGCCGGCGACGCGGAAAGAGCGTTGCATAAACTGGAAGGCACCCGCCCGGCGGTATTGGCCGAAGCGGACCGAATTGCTTACTATCAATCGCTGGCCTTCGTGCATGCCTTGCTCGGCGACGTCCTGCCCTCGGTACGCGCCCGCTTGAAACTCGGCCAATTGTTGCAAGCCCCGGAACAGCAAAAACAGAATATCGCCGCAATCCTGGACGCGTTAAGCGTACTCCCGGTGGAAACCCTAAATGCATCGGCACCGGTCGCCGACGAACTGAGCGGTTGGATGGCATTAGCCAAGATCCTGAAACAGCGCGGCGCTCCAGGTGTCGATTTGAGCGGGCAAATCGCCGGCTGGCGGCAGGCCTATCCCTACCATCCCGCCAACGCCGAGTATCTGCAAACATACCTGGACGCCCCAGCGGCCTCGTCGGCACCCGCCGAAATCCCGAATGCGGCAACCGCGACGATTCCCACCTCCGGCGCCAACCTCGCGGTATTGTTACCCAGCGCCGGCCCGTACGCGCCCGCCGCAAAAGCCATCAAGGAAGGTTTGTCGGTCGCCCATCGCCTGGCGGCCAGCGCCGCGCCGCAACCGGGATTGAAATATTACGACACCAGCCAGGGAGAACCGAGCGAACTGTACCGAAAGGCCGTCGCCGAGGGCGCCGGCTTGGTGATCGGCCCGTTGGTTAAGGAAGACATTCAAGCCTTGGCCCAGTCCGGCGAACTGCCGATACCGGTATTGGCGCTGAATCAGGTCGACAATCTCGGCAAGGCCAATCTCTACCAGTTCGGCCTGAGTCCGCAAGACGAAGCCGAACAACTGGTGCGAAAAGCCCGCCGCGACGGCTTGCAAAGCGCGGTGTTTTTAGTGCCGAACACCGCTCAGGGCCAGCGCATCGGCCATCTGCTGACCGCGGCCTGGCAAGCGGCGGGCGGCAGTGTGACCGGCTTGGAACAATACGACCCTAAACAACACGATTTCTCGGCCTCGGTTACCGCCTTGCTCGCCCCGTCCGTCAGCATCGACGGCAAGAAACAACCCATAGCGGTGTTCGTCAGCGCCGGTCCGGAAGTCGCCCGCGAATTGGCGCCGCAACTCAAGTATCCGCAAAGCGCCGAATTGTCGATATACGCGATGCCCAACGTCTACAGCGGCCGGCAAAACCCGGTACGCGACGCCGATCTGGGAGCGATCCGCTTTTGCGACATGCCGTGGCTGTTCGGCGAGTATTACCCCGGCCCGCTCGGCCAGTCGGCGCTGCAAAACACCTGGCAAGGCCTGCCGGACAGCCAGATTAAGCTGGTGGCGCTGGGCGTGGACGCCTACAACTTGAGCGGGCAACTTAAACAGTTGGCCGGCGGCGCCTACGCCGGCGCTACCGGGCGTCTGGCCTTGAACGGCGAAAACCGGATCGGCCGCGAACTGGTCTGCGCCCAATTCAAGGCTGGCGTGCCGATCGCCGACGGATTTTTAAATTGATCCGTTTCGGCAAACCCAAAACCGCTCATTTGCAAAGCGGCGCGGACGCCGAGCGCTTGGCGCTGAGCCATCTGCAAGGCCAAGGACTGACCTGGGTGTGCAGCAATTTCCGTTGTAAGGCCGGGGAACTGGACTTGGTAATGCGCGACGGCGAAATGCTGGTCGTCGTCGAGGTTCGCTATCGTAAATCCGAGCAATATGGTGGGGCCTTGGCCAGCATCACGCCGCAAAAACAGGCCCGCATCATCGCAGCCACTCAGCACTATGTCATAATCCACAAGCTAAACCACCTTTCGGTTCGCTTCGATGTGGTGGCCGTCTCCGGCGACCAGCGTCTCAATTGGATCAAAAACGCATTTCAAACCTAACATGAGTTTACAAGACCGCATCATCAGTCACTTCTCCGACAGCATCCAAACCAAGCAGGACTCGATGGCCAGTTTGTGCGAATTGATCGAATTCGCCTCGCAGAAAATCGTCGAAGCCTTGGTCAACGACCGGAAGGTATTAACCTGCGGCAACGGCGGCTCGGCTGGCGATGCCCAGCATTTCTCGTCGGAAATGCTGAACCGCTTCGAGCGCGAGCGGCCGGCCTTACCGGCGATTGCGTTGACGACCGACACGTCAACCATTACCTCGATCGCCAACGATTACCACTACGACGAAATCTTCGCCAAACAACTCCGCGCGTTGGGGCAAGCCGGCGATATCCTGTTGGTTTACACCAGCAGCGGCAATTCCGGAAATATCATCAAGGCCGTGAAAGTCGCACACGACCGCGACATGACCGTGATCGCGCTGAGCGGTAAGGATGGCGGGGTCTTGGCCGGCGCATTGAACGAAGCCGATATCGAAATCCGTGTGCCGTCGTACTCGACCGCCCGCATTCAGGAAGTGCATTTGTTGATTTCGCATTGTTTGTGCGATTTGATCGACCACCAGTTGTTCGGCGGTTAACGCCGGCGCCCTCATGGTCATGACAATCCGCCCTGGTCCGGCATCGCGCCGTCGATTTTTGAAGCTGGCCGGCGTCGGATTGGCCGCGGCCGCCGCGCCGGCTCGCGCATTCTGGGGCTTGACCAACGACTGTCTCGATCCGGCCGCAGCACCGGTGTCGGCGCTGGAAACCGCCGCCTGGCAAGATATAGATCCGGCGGACTGGTGGGACTGCCACACTCACATTGTCGGCTCCGGCGACGGCGGTAGCGGCATCAACGTGAGTCCGGACATGCGGGCTCCGCTGTTTCATCCGATTCAATTCGCGCAGTACTGGGCCTACTCCAACGCCGCTTGCGTCGGACCGGCGGGCCGGCAAGACGCCCATTTCGTCTCGCGCTTGCGTGCCCTGCTCGACACGATGCCGGTTGGCGCCAAGGCCATGCTCTATGCCTTCGATCGCGCGCATGGCGCCGGCGGCGATGCCGACGACGCCCACACCGCGTTTTTTGTCCCCAACGACTATGCGCGCCGGCTAGCCCGCGAAAATCCGGAACGCTTCGAATGGGTTGCCAGTATCCACCCCTATCGGCGCGATTGCGTCGAAGTGCTGGAAGCGGCCGCGGCCGACGGTGCCCGCGCGGTCAAATGGTTGCCGCCGGCGATGGGCATCGACCCGGCTTCGCCGGACTGCGACCGCTTCTATCGGGCCGCGGCTCGCCTGGGCGTGCCGATCATCACTCACGGCGGCGAGGAAAACGCGGTGCACGGCGCCAACCGGCCGGCGTTCGGCAATCCCTTGCGATTGCGGCGGGCGTTGGACGCCGGCGTCAGAGTGGTCGTTGCCCATTGCGCCACGTTGGGCCGGGACAGCGACGATCAGGGCCGCGAAACGCGAAGTTTCGATTTGTTCACCAAACTGATGCTGGAATGGCCGGACCGGGTATTCGGCGACATCTCGGCCATCGTCTTGCGCAACCGCGATCCGGCGGTCATCAAGACCTTGTTGACCGAGACCGCGTGGCATTCCCGCCTGCTCCACGGCTCGGATTATCCATTGACCGGCGTGTTGCCGCTGATTTCGGTTCGGGGCTTGGCGGATGCCGGCTTACTGGACGAAGCCGCGGTGGAACCCTTGCAAGCCTTGCAGGATTACCACCCGTTTCGCTTCGATTTTGTGTTGAAACGCCACTTGTCCTGGCAGGGCCAGCGCTTTGCCGCCGGCGTATTCGCAACTCGGCGCTTTTTTGAGCCCAAGCCGCGTTAACCGGAGACCCGGCCTAGCGGCGCCGAACCGGGGCATTGGAATCAACGGCCGGAGATAAACTTGACGTCGCGCTTGCCGACCCCGCGATAGAGCTGCCGCGGCCGGCCAATCTTCAGTTCCGGATCCGAGATCATTTCATCCCATTGCGCGATCCAGCCCACCGAGCGCGCCAACGCGAAGATCGCGGTAAACATTTCGGTCGGGATGCCCAACGCCCGCAGCACGATACCGGAGTAAAAATCGACGTTGGGGTAGAGTTTTTTCTCGACGAAATACGGATCTTCCAGCGCGATGCGTTCCAACTCCATCGCCAGCTTGAACAGACGATCGTCGTTTAAATTCAATTCGTCCAGCACTTCGTGGCAGGTTTGTCGCATCAGTTTGGCGCGCGGATCGTAGTTTTTGTAGACCCGATGCCCGAAACCCATCAGGCGGAACGGGTCGTTTTTGTCCTTGGCCCGCGCCACGTATTCCCCGATTCGGGAAATGTCGCCTATCTGCTCCAACATATTCAACACCGCTTCGTTGGCGCCGCCGTGCGCCGCGCCCCACAAACAGGCGATGCCGGCCGCGACGCAGGCATAGGGGTTGGCGCCGCTGGAACCCGCCAGACGCACGGTCGAAGTCGACGCGTTTTGTTCGTGGTCGGCGTGTAAAATCAAGATGCGATCCAGCGCGCGGGTCAGCACCGGGTTGGCGATGTAATCGTCGTAGGGATCGCCGTGCATCATGCGCATGAAGTTTTCGGCATACCCCAAGCGCCGCTTGGGATAAATGAAGGGCAGGCCGATACTGTACTTGTAGCACATGGCGACGATGGTCGGCATTTTCGCGATCAGCCGTATCGCCGACATATAACGATCCTCGCGGCTGTTGATGTCCATGACGTCGTGGTAGAACGCCGACAGCGCGCCGACCACGCCGACCAGCACCGCCATCGGGTGAGCGTCGCGGCGGAAACCGTTGTAGAACTTGGTCAATTGTTCGTGCACCATCACATGCTGGCTGACTGCCGTGACGAAATTCTTCATTTCCGAGCCGTTGGGCAAATCGCCGTTCAGCAACAGATAGCAGACTTCCAGGAAGTCGCATTTTTCCGCCAATTGCTCGATCGGATAACCACGGTACAACAGGATACCCTCGTCGCCGTCGATGAAAGTGATCTTGGACGTGCAGCTGGCCGTGGAGGTAAAACCGGGGTCGTACGTGAAATGGCCGGTCTGCGCGTAAAGGGTACGAATGTCGATCACCGAAGGCCCCAATGTGCCGGACATCACCGGCAATTCATACTGCTGGTCCTGGTCGTCCCGTTTTATCGTCACTTTTCTGTCAGTCATCGGGGATTTCTCCTGAAAGCTTGCGTTTAATGGCGGTGATGCAGCTATTCTATTTCAAACAGCAAATAAACACAGCCGAAAATCGGGATTGTTTACAAATTGATTATTTACTGATGACCGATAGTTGCCGACGAAACCATGCAAAAATCCGGCCGGCATTTATCCACCCGGCGCTGGACTCAATTGCCGCGGAAAGTCGATAATCGTTGACCCGCAAAATCGGCCAGCGCCCCGCCGCCAAAACACCATGCCCAATTCAACCTCCCACAACCGATTAGACCCGTTTTGCTTTCCGCCCAACTATGCCGAGGCGCGCCAAGGCTGGTTGGCGGCGACGGCGGAACTGGCCTTGAATTGCGAGCGCTTGGACTTTCCCTGTCCAGGCCGAGGGCCGGACGGCGCGGCCTTATTCACGGACAGCATTTGGACAGGACCCATCGATGCCGAACGGGTGACGGTGATTCTGGCCGGCACCCACGGTATCGAAGGCTACACCGGCTCGGCAGTGCAAATCGACCTGTTGCACCGTTTGAGTGCGCAACCCGCACTGTTGCCTAGCAACGTCGCATTACTGTTGGTGCATGCGTTGACTCCGTGGGGCTACGCCTGGTCGCGGCGCTACGATGCCGACGGCGTCGACTTGAACCGCAACGCGATCGATTTCGCCCTGCCGCCCCCCGACAACCGCCATTACCGCGAATTGCGGCCGGCGTTGTTCGAAGCCGACGCCGACCGCCGTCGGCAAGCATTCGCCGAATTCGCCGCGAACCACGGCCGAACCGCGTTGGAAATCGCGATCAGCGGCGGCCAATATCACGATCCTCTTGGGCCGTTTTACGGCGGCCGCGCGCCCGCGCATGGCCGCCAAGTATGCGAAGCGTTGATTGCCCGCTACCGTCTCGATCGGCGCCGGCTGGCGGTGATCGATGTCCACACCGGACTGGGCCCCTACGGTTACGGCGAGATCATTTGCGACCACGCGCCGGACAGTGCCGGCTCGAAGATCGCCGAGGCATGGTACGGCGACGCGGTGACCTTGCCGGTGGCCGGCACCTCGAGTTCGGTACCAAAATGGGGCTTGCTGGATTATTTGTGGCACGCCGCAATTGGCGATGCCGGCTGTTACGTCACGCTGGAATTCGGCACCTATCCGACCGACGCCTTGTTCGAAGTTTTGCTGCAAGATCACCTGCTTTGGGCGCAAACCGGCAACGACGCGGCCCGTCTGGAACACCGCGACGCGATGCGCCGGCATTTCTGCCCGGAAGACCCGGCCTGGCGCGAACTGGTGCTGTTTCGCGCCCGCCAAGTCGTCGGCCAAGCATTGGTGGGCTTGTCGCGATGACGATTTCGATACGCCCGGCGCTGCCGACCGATTTGGAAGCGCTGGTCGCGCTGGAAAACGCCAGCTTCGCCACCGACAAACTCAGCCGGCGCAGTTTTCGGCATTGGTTGGGCAACGAACATCGCGCGCTGCTGGTCGGCGAATTCGAACATCGGGTGGCCGGCTACATTTTGATCATCTACCACCCCGGCACCCGCCTGGCGCGGATTTACTCGCTGGCCGTGGCGCCGGATTTACGCGGCCACGGCATCGCCAAGGCCTTGATGACGGCCGGCGAACAAGCCGCCCGCGACGACGGCCGGCTGTATCTGCGGCTGGAGGTCAGCGTCGATAACGCGGCGGCGATCAAGCTCTACGAAGCGCTGGGCTACCAGCGTTTCGGGGTCTACCGCGATTATTATCAGGATCACAAGGACGCGTTGCGCTATCAAAAACGCATCCGCCGCTACCGCGACAAACCGCAGCACCGCTCGGTACACTGGCTGCGGCAAACCACGCCGTTCACCTGCGGGCCGGCGGCGCTGATGATGGCGATGCACGCCTTGAACCGAAGCTATCAGCCGTCGGCCGACGAAGAAATCAATCTGTGGCGAGAGGCCACCACGGTCTTCATGACCTCCGGCCACGGCGGCTGCCACCCGATAGGCTTGGCGCTGGCGGCAGGCCGGCGTGGCTTTCAGGTGGAAACCTGGATCAATCAAACCTCGACCTTGTTCATCGACAGCGTGCGCAGCGACGAGAAAAAACGGGTCATCGAGCTAAGCGATCACTATTTCAAACGCGAAGCCGAACGCCGCCGAATTCCGGTGCATTATGCCAGTATCAGCCAGGCCGATCTGATCGCCGCGTTCGAGACCGGCGCGATACCGTTAATCCTGATCAGTACCTACGCGATGGACCGCAAGAAAGCCCCGCATTGGGTGGTCATGAGCGGCTACGACAACGATTGCCTATACATGCACGACTCCGATCCGGACGACGGCCGGCAAAGCGACCTGGACTGCCAATTTATTCCGATCGCCCGCGAGGATTTCGAGCGGATGTGCTGCTTCGGCAAATCCCGGCTGCGGACGGCGGTGATTCTGAAACCCGGCGCGGGACTCGTTCAAGAAGCCAAGTAAAATGGAGGCGCGCCGAATCCGGCAATTTTCGAAACTCTTCACGGGGCATTTGGAAGCAGGGATAACGGCGAGGGAATTGCCCCCAATGCGGCTTTTCGCAAAACCAGGCCTCGCTGAATACGCCCAATTCGGCAAAATCCCGAATTGCGCCTTTACCGCGCGCCTCCCTTGAAATATGCCGTCCGGCAGTAAAGCTGAATCAACGGCGTTGTTTTTTGCAACCGACCAAATACTCGCTGAGACTGACCAGTAAACTACTATCTCGATCCATCTCCGCGAAGCGGCGCAGAATTTCACCAGCGCTGTTACCCAAAACCGTGACCGCGAACTCCTCGCTGCTCAGCGCACCACTGGCATCGGCGTCGGCCAGATTGAAAACTTCCGTTTCCAAGGTCAGCGACTTGCCGGTCCTGCCGGCGATGAATTCGGCAAGCGATAGGTCGGCGCTGTCGTCGGCATCCAGTTCGTCGAAACGGGTGTCGGTCAAACCGGAGATGTAGGTTTGGTACTCGGCCAAGGTCAGATCGTCGGCGGTGTCGGTATTGGCGGCCTCGAACTCGGCGGTCCTCAGCGCGGTTTGCGACGATTTGGCGTAAACCGGCGCACTGCCGGCCAAAGCGAGCAAGAGACTGGAAATCAGCCATGCTTTAGTCATGTTAAAACTCCTGGTTTTCGTTGGAATGCGGCGACGGCAACGCCGTCGCCGATAGCCAGCCAAATCGAATAGAGGGAGGTTGCGACTTGAGCGGCCAACGCAATACTAGAAGATCCCGCTTTCGGCGGGGCCACCCAAAAGGTAAAAGCATGTAAAACTTTGTTAACCCACACCCGACCCGGCTTTTCCACGCCAAAATCACGCTAGACACGGATGCAAAACTTGGCGCGCGAAACTTGTAAACGCATTTGCGACGGCGATAAGCACGCACGGAAGCCAAACTTCCATCATGCTAGGAGCTGGGTAGAACTTTGCGCGAGCAAGTACTTTTGTCAAGCATCTTCCCGGTATGTTGTCGTTACCGGTGAG
>NZ_JBYMAP010000126.1:0-12425 GCF_057766305.1 Methylomonas sp. BG-2
CGGTTTTCATCAGAAAGAAGTCAGATGGGTTCAAATAAGTACCGCCACCCGCGGGTTCCATCCGAAATGCGCCGCTTAAGCCGATTCGACCGACCGCCGTGTTGCTGGCGTCCATCGTCGTGGCGTGCTGCTTTCGGTTTACCCCGTAACTGATGGTGGTGGTGTTGGTATTTACCGGCAGCGAAACGCTGAAGGTTTCGGTCGGGCTAAGCGCAATACCACCAGAAGCGTCTTGATCGATCAGCATTGAGTTATAACTCTCGTCCCAATAATTGGCGATATACCAGCCTTCGCTGCCACCAATCGCCGAGGTAAGCGCGGAATTGTCGATAGTCAAATTCGCAACGCCACTAACCAGGGCCGCGTTAGCGTTACTCGCCAACAACATCCCGCCGCCGAACACGCTAATCGCTAGAACGCCGGCATAGCTCGCTTTAAAGCTTTGTTTCTTTTGGATATTCATTGTTTTCCTTACAAGATGATCTAAGATTGGTTCACTCGACAAAATTAGGCTGCCATCTGGATGGAAATCAGTCACATCCTAATGTTAGGCCTGAAATTGGAGGCGGCCCGGCTGTCTTTCTCCAAGACCCGTGGCTTTCCGGCTCCGCCTCGCGGCGGATGTGGCTTAGTGGCCGCCTCCTTGCGGCATCGCCCAATTCCTTGAGCGAAGTTTCCTCTATCCAGCGACTTTTCCGAGCCGTGCATTTGCCCGTTTCGGCGACTACCTAAATTCGAATTCCGACGATTCTTGCTCCAAAGATAGCGAACCGAATCGCTTACCTGACCACACCAACCTGTTGTCGTCTTCCGAATTGCTTATCTAACAGCAAGGACCAGGCCAAATAAAAATTCTTTATTTATCATTGACTAACATATTTACCGACGGCCGAAAACAGATAAAGCAAGTGATTTGCCTCAGTAGCTGCGTGAAATCACCTATTCAAACCGGTGACCCAAACTAGCGGCAAGTTCACGCATCCCCAAGCCCGCGCTTCGCCACCAGAAATATCGAGCCGCACGGCGGCGTCGCGGCGCGTGAAACCCCGCGGCTTAATCTTCCACCCATTTAAATCGCAGCGCGGCGGTTGTTAAAAACAGCAAGGTCATCGCCGACAGCGTCAATAACGCCGGCGCAATATCGCTTAATCCGGCACCGTCGATCATCACGGCCCGCGCGGCTTGCAGCATGTGGGTCAGCGGGAAAATCAGCGTCAGGTTCTGCAACAGCGCCGGCGCGCCTTCCAGCGAAAACCAGACCCCGGACAGCAAAATCATCGGCAAGGTCAGCAGGTTCAGGATGCCCAAGGCCAATTCTTCGCTACTCGTTCGACTGGCCATCAACAAGCCGAGGCTGATCAGGGTTACCGAACCGAGTACCGCAATCAGCGCCAACAGCGCAAAAGCACCCTGGACTAAAAAATCGAACAAGGCGTGCATCGCCACAAATTGCAGCACAATCGCCAGCATCAACATCGCCAACCGGCTGGCGACTTGCGCCGACAGGAATTCGAAGGCGTTGACCGGCGAGGCTTTCAAGCGTTTAAGCACGCCGTTTTTACGGTATCTGACGATGGTGAAACCGACGCCGAACAGACTGCTGTGCATGATGTTGATGGCTAGAATGCCAGGCAAAACCCAGTCGAGGTAGCGCACCTGCCGCCCGGAAACCACTTGCTTTTTCCAGGTCGTAGTTTGATCGTCGGCCAATAGGATTTTTTCCAACAGGTAGCCTTGCGCGGCACTGTCGTTGATCCAGTAACCGTCTTCTGAGCCACCCCGGACCACCATGTCCAACTGGTGGTGCTGCAGTTTGGCTAGCGCCTTATCCAGCTCGGGGTAGTCTATAAATTGCAAATATTGGGTGGTCTTGAATGCGGCGATCGGCGAGCTGGCTTCGCCGACCACGCCCACTTTGAACAGCGCGGTATCCTTGTCGTCGAATATCGCCGCTATGCCGACGATCAACACCACCGGAAACACGAAATTCCAGACCCAGGTGGCTTTGTCGCGGATCAATTCGATATTGCGGGCTTTTAGCAATGCCAAAAAATGCTTCATCTCAACTTCTCAATGAGTGGCCGGTTAATTTAAGAAACAGGTTTTCCAGATTCGGCGTCGCTACCGTCAAACCTTCCAACGAGATATTCAGTCGAGTCAGTTGGGCTATCGCCGCTTCCACATTGGCGGTGACGAACTCCACCGTTTCGGCGCCGGCACTCACCGCGAACGGCAAGCCTGGAAGCTCCGCCAGCCCGCTGGCCCGCGGCAGACGGATCAGCACGCCGTCGAAATGCTCCTGCAACAGGTTATCCGGCGTGTCCTGCACGATGATCCGGCCTTGATCCATAATCGCGATTTCGTCGCAAAGCTGCTCCGCTTCCTCCATGTAATGCGTGGTCAGGACGATGGTCTTGCCGCGCTGTTTGATGTCCCGAATCAAATTCCAGAAGTTGTGTCTAGACTGCGGGTCCAGACCGGTGGTGGGTTCGTCCAGAAACAAAATGTCCGGATCGTTGATCAAAGCGATGCCCAGCAACAAGCGTTGCCGCTGGCCGCCGGACAGCTTGCGGGAATCGCGGTTGATATAGTCCCCTAGCGCGCAGGCCTCGATAATATCGTCAAGTGGCAGACTGCGCGGGTACAGCTTCTGAAACAGTTGCAAGCATTCCTTCACCGTCAAGGTTTCCGGCAAGGCGGTATGTTGAAACTGAATCCCGATGTGCTGGCTGTAGCCTCTATCGATCGGTTTGCCGCGAAACAGGATGTCCCCTTTGCTCGGCTTGAGTATGCCCTCCAGCATTTCCAGCGTGGAGGTCTTGCCGGCGCCGTTCGGCCCCAGCAAGCCAAAGCACGTCCCGGCTTGCAGTTCGAAACTGACGCCGGCAACCGCCGTCGTTTCGCCATAGTGTTTCTCCAAGCCTCTGACGCTCAGCAGACTACTAGTCTGGTCCGGCTCGGCCAGCGGCGACGCGGCCAGCGTTAACGGTTGAGCGGCCGGCTCGGGACTCAGGTCTCGCAACCAAGCCGCGCAATACGGCTGCTTGACCACCGTGAAATGCTCACCTTTGGCCTTGATGACATTGACGGTATGGTAGTAATCGTTCCACTCGTTGGCCGCCAACCAACCTTTACTGCCTTCCGCTATCACCAGCGTTACGCAATACGGCAACTTGGTGGTGTAACGATAATGGACGGTAATCGACGCCTCGGTCACTTGCCAGATTTTCCGAAAATGCCCGGCGTCCAGATTCGGAATGATGTCCGCCAATAACGACGCAAAGCCGTCTTTCCACTCCGCATAGGGCTTGGTTTTTAAAATCTCGGCGATCGCGCCGCGATAGGGCTCGGGCGAAATACCGGCGTTAGTCAGCATGAAGTTGCAGAATGCCTTGACCGAGGCCTTGTCCACGCTGCTTTGCCGCAGCAACAAACCGCTATCGATCAATACCACTTCGCCGATTTCGTACGCAGAATCTTGCAACTGGCGCAGCATTTCGTAGACCACGGTGCCGCCGTAACTGTGCGCGTACAAATTAATTCGCCCTTGCGGCCAAACGCGTTCGATCTGGGCGATATTGTGCGCGGCCATGTCCTCGACCGTCGTCGCTGGCGGCTCGTCGCTATAGCCTTTCATTTGCAAGCCGTAAACCGGCCCTTCCCGCTTCAAGCACTCCGCCAGTTCGAAATAGCCGTCGCTCAAGCCGGGCATGCCCGGCACGATAAACGTCGGAATCCCCGAACGCAGATTGAGCAAATACGCTGAATTGGTCAGTTTTTCCATCGGGCGCTCTAGGTAATGGGTCAACGCTTTTATCGTCGGATATTTGAAAATATCGGCGAGATTCAGCGAGCTGTCGGGGAGAATGGCATTGATGCGACTAATCAGTTGCACGGTGAGCAAGGAGTGGCCGCCCAATTCAAAAAAATTATCGTTCACGCCGACCCGCTCGATGTTCAACAGCGCCCGCCAAATTTCGGCCAGTTGTTGCTCCAGTTGGCCGCGCGGCGGACTAAAATCGGCATTGCCGGTCTGCACGCCGCTAGCTTGCCGCGCCAGAGCGTTCCGGTCGATTTTGCCGCCCGCCGTCATCGGCAAAACCTCGACGGCAATCAGCGCCAGCGGCACCATGTATTCCGGCAAGGTTTCGCGCAAAAACGCTTTCAGCGCCTCCTGCTCGGGCGGATTGCCGTCGTGGGTATAAAAAGCCACCAGTTGTTTGTTATTCTGGTGTTCGCTGACGATCAGCACCGGCAGTTTGACAGCGGGATGCCTGGCCAGCGCAGTCTCGATTTCGCCGATTTCCACCCGAAAGCCGCGAATCTTGACCTGATGGTCGCGGCGACCGATAAAGGCCAGATTGCCGTCGTCCAGCCAGCGCACCAGATCGCCGGTTTTATAGAGCTTGCCGGCACCGAACGGGTTGGCAATGAATTTTTCGGCGGTCAATTCGGGCTGGTTGAGATAGCCGCGAGCGACACCGGCGCCGGCGATGTGCAGTTCGCCCGGCACGCCAATCGGCACCGGTTTGAGTGCGCTGTCCAGCACGTAGACTTGGGTGTTGGCCAGCGGCTTGCCGAGCGGTATCGCTTGGTCGGGATCGTGGGCCGGGTCTATCGGGTGCAGCAACGAGATCACCGTGGTTTCGGTCGGGCCGTAGGTGTTGATCACCGCGATGTTGGGGTTGCGTTGCCGCCAGGCCCGATACTTTTGCACTTCGGCTTTTTCGCCGCCGATCACCACCCGGCTCAGCGCGGTGTCGCTGAAGTCTTGCTCCACCAACGTATGCCAGTAGGCGGTGGGCAGGTTGATCAGACTGACTCGATGGCGTTGCAGCAGGCTTTTTAAGTAAGCCACATCGGTGAAGCGCTCGCCGTCCATCATCACCACCGCCCCGCCGCTGAGCAGGGTCGGAAACACTTCCTCGACGAAGATATCGAAGCTGATCGTCGAAAACTGCAACACCCGGTCGCTGCCGCTGAGTTGGTAGGCGGCTATCACCGCCAGATTGTGGTTGACCAGGTTGCGGTGTTCGACCATCACCCCTTTGGGCTGGCCCGTGGAACCGGAGGTATAGATCAAATAGGCCAGATGCTCGGGAGCCGCGCTGGGACGCGGTTGCCCGGTGCTTTGGGCGATCAACGGCCAGTCGCTATCCAGCGCCACGGTCTGAATCGCCAGACCGGTGCGGATTTCAGCCAAGCCGTCGGCCAAACTGGCTTCGGTCAACAACAGCTTGGCCCCGCTGTCCAACAGCAAGACTTTGCTACGTTCGACGGGGGTATTGGCGTCCAGCGGCAGATAGGCGCCGCCGGCCTTGAGGATGCCGAGCAAGCCGACCAGCATCAACGGCGAACGGCGCAGACACACCGCCACGATGGTATCGGCCTGGACGCCAAGCTGTTGCAGATAGACGGCCAGCCGGTCGCTTTGCTCGTGCAGTTCCCGGTAGCTGAGCGACTTATCCTCGCCGATCACCGCCACTTGCTCGGGGGTTTTAAAGGCTTGGCGGACGAACAGGTCGTGGAGGCAGGCGTCCGGGGCCGGCTTGCCGGCCGTCCGGCTCCAATCGTCCAGGATCTTGCGCTGTTCGTCGGCATCCAGCAGTTCCAGCTCCGTAAGTGTGCCGTGCGGCGACTCGACCAAAAAACCCATGATTCGAGACAGATGCGCCGTCATCCGTTGCACCGTCGCCGGCAAATACAGATCCGAGGCATACTCGACGCCAATCACGGCATGATCGTCTTCATACTCGTTATAGGTAAAGGTCAACTCGAACTTGGCTTCGTTGATTTCGAAATCGAATACCGGCTGCAAGCGGCAATTGCCGAAAGGCACAGCGCCAAGCCTTAGCGGCGTGTAATTGATCAGCACCTGAAACACCGGGCTGCGGCTTAAATCCCGTTCCGGCTGCAATAGGTCGAAAATTTTCTCGATCGGCACGTGTTGATTGTCCTGACCGTCAACAATCACGCGATGCACATGATCCAGCAACGCATCGACCGTCAAGTTGGATTGCGCCTCGGGACGAATGCGCATCACCACGGTATTCACGAAAAAGCCGACGATGTCTTCGATTTCACGCTGATTGCGGTTGGCCACCGGCAGACCTAAGCAAATGTCGTCCTGGCCGCTGTATTTTCTTAACAACAGATACACCGCCGCCATGAACACGGTAAACGGCGTGGTTTTTCTGGCCCGCGCGGCTTGTTTGATCGATTGCCCCTGGGCCGCGCTCAAATCGAATTGGAGATAGCCGCCCTTGCCGCTGGCGGCGGCGGGTCGAGCAAAATCCAACGGCATTTCCAGATTTTGGTAACCCGCTAGCTGGCGTTGCCAGTAAGCCAGTTCCCGCGCCAATTTGGCGTTGGTTTGAGTTTCACGCTCCCAGCCGGCAAACAGCGCATAGTCCACCGCCGAGGCGGGCAATGCCGGCTGCCGACCTTCGACAAACGCGGCATAGGCGGCGGCCAGATCGTTCAATAACACCCGCATCGACCAACCGTCGGTGACGATGTGGTGTAAACACAGGGCCAGCACGTGGCTTTCGCTATCCAGGCGCAACAGCATCGCCCTGAACAACGCGGAATGCTCCAAGTTGAACGCCTGCTCGATAAAGCTTTTCAACCGTTGCTTTTGTTCGCACTGTTGCGCTTTCCCGCCGAGCTGGCTGAGATCGTGTTGCTCGAAGTCCACTTCCGCGGCCGGGTGAATTCTTTGTAACGGAATATTGTCCAGCGCCGTGAAATTGGTCCGCAGCGCGTCGTGCCGGGCATAAATGCAGTTCAGCGCTTTCGCCAGCGCGCCGATGTCCAGCGGGCCTTCGATTTTCCCCACACCCGGCACGTGATACTGGCCGCCGAACCCCAGCCTGTCCAGAAACCACAAGCGCTCCTGGGAAAAAGACTGGCAGGCGACGGTGTCGCCGGCCAAGTAGGCTAGAACATTGGGCTTATCGGCGGTCAGCGCGGCTTTCACCGCCTCGGTCAACTGGCCATGGCCTGCCTGGACCCGCAACTCTCCGGCGGACGTCGCGCTGAGCCGGGCGCCCTTGGCTATCAATTCACTCAACATGTGCTTGGTTTTGGTAATGGCAAAAATCGGTAACGCCGAATGCGCTCCGCCATGGTCGCGCGCTTAAACAACGAAGACCTCCAGCCGCTCCAGGTAAGCCGCCAGCGAATCTTCCTGTTGGATTTGAGCGCTGCCGGCAATGACCAGCGCCAGTTGCTGAATATCCGCTGCCTCGAAAAAGCGGCTGAGCGGCAGTTCCACGCCCAGCGCGGCCTTGATGCGAAGCACGATTTGGATCGCCAGCAGGGAATGCCCGCCCAGCGTGAAAAAGTTATCCTGCACGCCCACTTGGTCCAGGCCCAACACGTCCCGCCAAATGTCCGCCAAGGTCGCTTCGACGGCATTGCTGGGCGCGACGTAACGCGTCCGAGGCGACAGCTCGACCGGCCTGTCCTCCAGGACTTTGCGGTTGACCTTGCCGTTGCCGGTAAGCGGCATTTCCTCCAATTCAATCCAGGCCGCCGGCACCATGTAATCGGGCAAACGCCCGCGTAAGTATCGGTTGAGCTCGGCTACTTCAAGCGCCTGGACCAGTTGGTAGAACACGATCAGCTGTTTGCCGCCGGTATGCGGCTGAGCAACGACGACCGCGTTGCGGACACTCGGATGGCTCAGCAAGGCATTTTCGATTTCGCCGATTTCCACCCGAAAGCCGCGAATCTTGACCTGATGGTCGCGGCGGCCGATAAAGGCCAGGTTGCCGTCGTCCAGCCAGCGCACCAGATCGCCGGTTTTATACAGTTTGCCGGCACCGAACGGGTTGGCAATGAATTTTTCGGCGGTCAATTCGGGCTGATTGAGATAGCCGCGGGCGACGCCGGCACCGGCGATGTGCAGTTCGCCCGGCACGCCGATCGGCACCGGTTTGAGTGCGCTGTCCAGTACGTAGACTTGGGTGTTGGCCAGCGGCTTGCCGAGCGGTATCGCTTGGTCGGGATCGTGGGCCGGGTCTATCGGGTGCAGCAACGAAATGACGGTGGTTTCGGTCGGGCCGTAGGTGTTGATCACCGCGATGTTGGGGTTGCGTTGCCGCCAGACCCGATGTTTTTGCGCTTCGGCTTTTTCGCCGCCGATCACCACCCGACTCAGCGCGGTGTCGCTGAAGTCTTGGTCCACCAGCGTATGCCAGTAGGCGGTGGGCAGGTTGATCAGGCTGACCCGGTGGCGTTGCAGCAGGCTTTTTAAGTAAGCCACATCGGTGAAGCGCTCGCCGTCCATCATCACCACCGCCCCGCCGCTGAGCAGGGTCGGAAACACTTCCTCGACGAAGATATCGAAGCTGATCGTCGAAAACTGCAACACCCGGTCGCGCTCGCTGAGGCTGTAGGCGGCTATCACGGCCAGATTATGGTTGACCACGTTGCGGTGTTCGACCATCACCCCTTTGGGCTGGCCGGTGGAACCGGAGGTATAGATCAGATAGGCCAGATGCTCGGGAGCCGCGCTGGGGCGCGGTTGCCCGGTGCTTTGGGCGATCAACGGCCAGTCGCTATCCAGCGCCACGGTCTGAATCGCCAGACCGGTGCGGATTTCAGCCAAGCCGTCGATCAAGCCGGCTTCGGTCAACAACAGCTTGGCCCCACTGTCCAACAACAAGACCTTGCTACGTTCGACAGCCGTATTGGCGTCCAGCGGCAGATAGGCGCCGCCGGCCTTGAGGATGCCGAGCAAACCCACCAGCATCAGCGGCGAACGCCGCAAACACACCGCCACGATGGTATCGGCCTGGACGCCTAGCTGTTGCAGATAGATGGCCAGCCGGTCGCTTTGCTCGTGCAGTTCCCGGTAGCTGAGCGAACTCTCCTCGCCGATCACCGCCACTTGCTCGGGGGTTTTCAAGGCTTGGCGGACGAATAGGTCGTGGATGCAAAAATCACCGTGCGGCGCGGTCCGCGTCGCGTTGAAATCGCTCAACAAGCGCTGCCTTTCCGCCGGCGGAACCATCTCGATGCCGCCGATAGCCTGCTCCGGGTCGGTGATTACGCTGGTCAACAACTGTTTGAAACAAGCCAGATGCCGCGCGATCGTGGCGTCGTCGAACAAACTGCGTTTGTACTTGATATTGACCTGCAGGCTCTGCCGGAAATCGTAAATTTCCAGCGTGTAATGATCCTCGGTTTGTTGAAACACCTCGTACAAGGTCTCCACGCCTTGCAACGCGTCGGCGTTATTCAACATCTCGTCGAAGAAATTTTGATAGGTGTAGGACACCGGAAACGGATTTTCCTTTGGGTTGGCCAGATTTAATCCCAAATCCGCCAACAGCCTGGGAAACGGATAGTGCGCGTGGTCCAGGCAATCGAAAAATTGTTGCCGAGCTTTTTGGACCCATTGCCCGAAAGCCAACTCGGTTTGCATCGCGCCAGGCACGACCATTACGTTGATGTAGCAACCGATGCTCTGCTCGTGCGCCTGCTTGGGCCGCCCGCGCACCGGCGTGGTAACCGCCAGCGCCGATTCCTGGGTTAGCTTGTTCAAAAAAACCTGGAACGCGGCCAGGAACATCACCGCCAAGCTGGTTTTATTGCGGGCCGCCAATTGCTTCAGTGCCCCCAACATCGCGTCGTCCAAGGTAAACTTTTGGCAGCCGATGCCGTCGGCCGACAAACTGGCTTGCGGCAAACGGTCATAGGGCAAATTTAAGGTCGCCGGTTGATCGGCCAGTAATTCACGCCACCAACGCCTATCTTCGTCTCCGGCGTTACCGGCCAGATAGCGGCGCTCCCATGCGACGTAATCCAGAAAAGCCAAATCCGGGGCTTGGAGAACCAAGGTCTCGCCAGCCAACAAGGCATGATATTTTCGCCAGAACGACGCGATGAACAAGGCGCCGGAGGTACCGTCGAAGACGATGTGATGGATTACAAAAAACACGTAAGCGCCGTCGTCCGCCGCGTCGATGGCATAGAGCCGGACCAACGCATCCTTGGACAGCTCGAACGGCTGTCTTAACAGTTCCCACAGACAGACTTCCAGCATGGCCCCGGACTCGAGGCGAATTTCATGGCAGTGCGGACCGTCGCCGATGGGCCGAATGACTTGCTCGCTATCGCCGGTATCGTTCCGCTGGCAAATCGCCGCCCCGAGCAACGGATACTCCGCCAACATCGCGGCGAGAGCTTGCTCTAACGCCGGGACGTCAATGCCGCCGGGCACTTTAAACGTCAACGGTACGTTAAAGGCTATCGACTCCGGTGCGAGTTGGTTGACGTACCAAAGACCTTTTTGCACTTCGGACAACGGACCGCGCATCTCCGACGACAAACTTAGCGGTTGCGCGCTGCCGGCGTCATGCGCCACCTGGCGTTTTTGCCGCTGTTGCCTAGCCAACAATTCGAAGAAGCCGGCGAAATCGTCAATGCCCAATACTTGGCTGAACTTGATGTCCAAATCCAGAGACTCGTTCAAACGGCCGACGAACTGCACCACGTCGATCGAATCGAAGCCGTAATCGATCAGGGACAGCGACAAATCGAGCGCCGCCATGTCCAGCTTAAATATGTCCTTCACCAGTTTGGCAACGACCGTCAAGGTCGGACTGTCCAGGCTCAAGCCATCCAGCGGGTTTGCCGCCACCGGCGCTGAATGACCGGCGGCGCCTGGCAGCGCCTCGGCATCGGGCCGGTATTCCTCGAGCACAACGTGGGCGTTTACCCCACCGATGGCGTAACTATTCAACGCCGCCCGTTTCGGCCGGCCGGAGCCGGGCCAAGGACAATTTTCGTGTTGCAGCGTCAAGGCGTGCCCGGCGGGAAAGTCGCTATTGACCGCTTCCAGGCCGGCCACGCCCGGCAGTACGCCGTGCTCGAACGCTTTCAATACCTTGATGATCGATGCGATACCCGAAGCGGCTTCAGGATGGCCGATGCTGGGCTTGACGCTGCTGATATGCCAGCGTTTGCGTGAATCGGTGCTGGCCTGCCGGTAGGCTTGATCGATAGCGCCCAATTCCAGCGCATCGGCCATCAGGTTGCCGATGCCGTGCGCTTCGACGTAGTCGATTGAATCCGAGTCCAGACCGGCACGCGTCAGGCACAAGCGTATCGCTTCCTTGAGCCCTTGCGAATTCGGCGCCTCGAACGAATAACCCCGGCCGCCGTGATAAACCGCCGAGCCCTTGACCAAACCGAGAATAGTATTGCCGTCCCGCACCGCGTCGGCCAGCGGCTTTACGATTAACACCCCGGCCCCTTCGCTGCGCAAATAGCCGTTGGCGGCATCGCCAAAGCTTTTGGTCTGGTTGTCCGGACTTAGAATGTCTCGATACAAACCTTGCCGGGCGGCTTCGGTAAATTCGTCTCCGCCAATCACGTTGATACCGCCGACCAGCGCTTGTTGGCATTCGCCGGCCCGCAAACTTTGTATCGCCCGATGCAATGCAACGTAGACACTGGTGCAAAACGTGTTGATGGTTTCGCTGGGACCTTTCAGGTTTAATTGAAACGAAACCTTGTTGGCGAGTGGAACTTGGTAAGCCACGTCCGGCGTCGGCACCGTATCCCGGCAGCCGATGTAAACGGCGGTGGTGCTTTTTATCAGCGCGGACAGCTCCAGCCGATAGTCTCGCAATGCGTCTTCGAGGCATTGATAAAGCAACTGCTCCCGGCGCGGTAACGCCGAGAAGTCGGTTCGCGAAATTTTCAACCATTCCAGCGCCTGCAATCGGCCCGGATCGACCCGACCATAGGTCATTTCCGACTTTCCCGGATAGCTGGCGACTTGCAAGGGCAAACCGGAAACGACTTTCCGCCACAGCGCGGCGGCATTCTCGGCTTCCGGAAATATCCCTGCCATACCCACCACGGCGATTGCAAACGGGTCGAGCTCGGCCACTTGTCGCGCCTTAGGTATCGGCATTGAATCCAAGGGATCGTCAACTGAAGAAACCTCGGCGAAGACCAAGACCTCATCCAGCAAATACCGCGTGAGCAAATCCAGACTGGGATAATCGAACAACACCGTCGATCGCAACGCGCATTTCAAGCGTTTTTCGAGCTCTACCTTGAAATCGACCGCCTGCATCGAATCCGCGCCCAAAGCGGCGAAGTTTTGATCGTCCGCCACGTCGCCAGGGCCGTCCAACTCGAGAAACTCGACCAACAGGCCGCGAATGAACTCGGTCAATACGGCCTGGCGAGAACCGGAACCCGCGCCGGCAAGCCGAGCTAAAACGCCGCTAGCCTCGCTGATCTCGCCGCGCGCGTCCGGAAACTGTAGATCCGTCCCCATGATGAATTTGTAGGAAATTAAGTATGATCGAAATGTAGCGCGAAGACGGCTAAAGCCGGCCGAAGTAAAGTTGACCGCCGTATTGGCGCGTCGTGGTAAAACACGGTAAAGGCGACCTCTA
>NZ_JBYMAP010000127.1:0-12405 GCF_057766305.1 Methylomonas sp. BG-2
AGCCAGCATCAATCAATTGCTGCCGACGATGGAGCGCGCCGACATCATCCGCGCCTCGTTGGCGGGGCGGGGCGCCTTCATCAAGGTCGACAACTTGGCCCAAGCGGCCGTGGTCGCCAACCGCATCGCCCCGGAACACTTGGAGCTGTCGGTCGAGGACCCGGAAGCACTGGCGGACAAGGTTCGCAACGCCGGTGCGATCTTCATGGGGCGCTACACCGCCGAAGCGCTGGGCGACTATTGCGCCGGACCCAACCACGTCTTGCCGACTTCCAGCACGGCCCGCTATTCGTCGCCGCTGGGCGTTTACGACTTCCAAAAACGCAGCAGCCTGATCAACTGCTCCGCCGCCGGCGCGCAAAATCTGGGCAAGATTGCCTCGGTACTGGCGCGCGGGGAAAGTTTGACGGCGCACGCGAGGTCGGCGGAATTTAGGGTTTGAGCCAGTGATGGGCGCTCCGCAGGGGGCGTTAAACGGTTAGTGCGATGACATTGCCCTCTACGACTGGCGGCAGCGGGTTGCGTGGGTTGCAATTACGTCGTATCATAAGTGGTTCTCTATCAAGTTAAGTGGCCCCGAGCGGGTATGTGAGTGCTATGAAACCAGAAATCCACCCTCAATATAAACAAATTACAGTCACCTGCGGTTGCGGCAACACTTTTGAAACCGGTTCGGTTTTAGGTAATGACCTGCATATCGAGGTCTGCTCGTCTTGCCATCCTTTTTACACCGGCAAGCAACGTGTCGTCGATACTTCCGGCCGGGTCGATAAATTCCGTAAGAAATTCGGCAAGTAATTTTGAGCCTCGGTAAGCGGTATTCGTCCGCTTGCCGACGGTTCGCCGATGTTTGGCAAGGCTTTCCGCCGGCCTCTTTCAGTTAAAACAGCGCTTCTTCCGGGCTGAAATCCTCAAACTCAGGTTCAAGCTTGGGTGTGGACATGGTTGTTGGCGCGGTTTCCTTCGCAAAATATTCCCAAATGCCGCCTTTTTGGTCTTGCGGCAGTAGCAAGCCGTCCTCGGGGTTGATATAGGCCTGCACAATGCCTTCCGGTACCGCCAGCGGTTTTTCCGGAAAGTGGTGTAGTATCGCGTTCATGAATTTTATCCACATCGGCAGGGCCGCTTTGCCGCCGGTTTCGCCGTGGCCGAGTGGCGCGGAGTTGTCGAACCCAATCCATGCGGACGCAACAATCCCGGTCGCAAATCCATTAAACCACGCGTCTCGTTGCGCGTTGGTTGTGCCTGTCTTGCCGGCTAAATCCCCTCGGTTCAGTTGCTTGGCTTGAGTAGCGGTGCCGCGCTGCACCACATCGCGCAGCAAGCTGTTCATCAAGAAGTTGGTTTTCTCGGAAATAACCCGCGCCGCCGGATTTGGCCGAGTTTCGCCGGTTGTCGCGCAGTTCGGGCAGGCTGTTGCCGGTTTTGCCGAGTACAGCAGCCGATTCTCATGATCTTCGATGCGCTCGATTAAATAGGGCTGAATCGCGAACCCGCCGTTGGCGAAAACCGAATAGGCGGTCGCCATTTTCAGTGGCGACGCCGAGCCGCTGCCCAGCGCGAGGGAAAACGTGGTTGGTAGTTGCTCCTTCTCGAATCCGAAGCGTTGGGCGGTGTCGATGGCGTGTGGGATGCCGACTTCCTGCAGCAAGCGTATCGAAACCAAGTTGATCGATTCCCGCAGCGCCACTCGCAACGAAGTGGGGCCTAGATAGCGCCGGTTGTAATTTTCAGGCCGCCAGTCGTTTTCCTGTGAGGGGTCTTCTATCACGATTGGCGCGTCGTTGATGATGCTGGCGGGTGTATAGCCCTTTTCCAGCGCGGCGGTGTAGATGATCGGCTTGAATCCCGAGCCGGGTTGTCGTTTGGACTGGGTCGCCCGGTTGTACTTGCTGTGGTAAAAATCGAAGCCGCCGGCCAGAGCCAGTATGGCGCCATCATCGGGGTTTAAGGCCACGAAAGCACCTTCCACTGTGGGAAGCTGGGTCAGCGCCCAGCTTTGGTTTTCGAGTTGTCTTACCCGAATCAAGTCGTTGATTTTAAGAAAATCGCGGCTTTCCCGGGGTGTTTTCGCCGCTGCCTTGGCCCAGTTCACCGATTCCCAAGCCAGTTCGATGTCGGTGCCGTCGTGGAGCTTGGCCTTCACGCCGCTATCGGTCAAGCCGGTGACGATGGCTTGATGGGCGTCGCCGATGAGGGGGGCGCCGTTCTCCCGATTATTGGTATGAGGGAAATTCCGATAGCCGTGGCGTTCTTCATATTCGTGTAGCGTCGCTTGCAGGGCGCGATCAGCCGCAAGTTGAAACTCTTGGCTGACGGTTGTGTAAATTTTTAATCCTTGCGTATAGGCGTCTTCGCCGTATTTGGCCATGATTTCCTGTCTAGCCATTTCCGCGGCATAGGGCGCCTGCATGCCTATGCCCGTCGGTTGTTGGGCGGCGTCGTCGCTCGTGCTCAGCGCGGTATCGTAGGCGCGCTGGCCGATATAGCCAAGCTCCAGCATGCGCCTGAGGACGTAATTGCGCCGCTGCAGTGCGCGGTCCGGGTTCGATAACGGATTGTAAATCGACGGCGCCTTGGGAAGGCCGGCGATCATCGCCTGTTGGGCCAGCGTGAGCTGGTGAAGCTCCTTGCCGTAATAGGTCTGCGCGGCAGCGGCCACGCCATACGCGCGTTGCCCCATGTAAATTTTGTTGAGATAAAGTTCCAGTATCTGGTCTTTTGAGTAGCGCTGCTCGATCTTTAGCGCGAGCATGATTTCCTTTAACTTGCGCAGGTAAGTTTTCTCATTGCTCAACAGGAAGTTCCTGGCAACCTGCATCGTAATGGTACTGCCGCCTTGACGCTTTTGTCCGGTCGAAATCAAGCGATTCGCGGCCCGAGCCAGGCCTTTAAAATCCACTCCGCCATGCTTGTAAAACCGGTCGTCCTCCGCGGCGATGAAGGCCTGCAATTGGCGTTCCGGGACTTCGGCGATTTCGATCGGGATGCGGCGTTTTTCGCCGAATTGGCCGATCAGCAAGCCCTCGCGACTGTAGATGTTGATTGGCGTCTGATATTGGACATTGTCGAGCTGGGATATGTCCGGCAGCTCTTTATCAAGCTCCAGCAGAAAGTAGTAGCAAGCCACCGCCACGGTGCCGACCAATGTGAAGATTATTAACATCAGCCATTTGAACAGGGTCTTGAGCAATGACTTCGGTTTGGCGGGCTGTTTTAACGGCACTGGCGGCGGGGATGTTTGGCGTTTACCGGAAATCGGCGAATGTCAGCGTATAAGATCTCAGGAACAACTTAAAGTATGTTCTATAACTCGCTGTCATAAATGTGTGAAAATCAAAAAATCTATCTATACTTCGGCTTTAATCGGGTGGTGCGTTGCGGCGCTGCTCCCGAATTGACTTTCAATGTTTGGTAAGGGTTTGTTCATGAGCTGGTTTAGCAGTGGTCAATCGGCTGTGCTCGGTGTGGATATTAGCACTGCGGCGGTAAAATTGTTGGAGTTAAGCCGGGTGGGCGCGCGTTACAAAGTCGAGAGCTATGCGGTCGCGCCGCTACCGCAAGACGCGATCGTCGACAAGAACATTACTAACGTAGAGCAAATAGGCAGCGTGATCAAGAGCGCCGTCAAGCAATCGGGAACCCGCGCCAAGCACGCTTGCGTGGCGGTGGCCGGTTCGTCGGTTATGACCAAAATCATATCGATGCCGTCGTCGCTGTCGGACGCTGAAATGGAAGAGCAAATCATGGTCGAGGCCGACCAGTACATCCCTTACTCTCTGGATGAGGTTAACCTCGACTTCGAAGTGCAGGGCGCCACTAAAGGAAATCCGCAAATGGTCGACGTATTGTTGGCGGCTTCCAGGCGCGAAAATATCGAAGACCGGGTGGCGGCCTTGGCATATGCGGGGTTGAAGGCGGTGGTTGTCGATGTCGAGGCCTTCGCGATGGAAAACGCCTTTAAATTATTAGCCGATCAATTGCCCGAAGCCGTCGAGCACAAGACGGTTGCCATAGCCGATATCGGCGCCACGATGACCTCGCTGAATATTCTACATGACGGCAAGACGGTCTATACCCGGGAACAAGGCTTTGGCGGCAGGCAGTTAACCGAGGAAATTCAGCGCCGCTACGGCCTTTCTTACGAAGAAGCCGGACTGGCGAAAAAACATGGCGGTCTGCCGGACAACTACGTAAGCGATGTTCTGGAACCTTTCAAAAAAGCCATGCTGCAACAAATAGCCAGATCGTTACAGTTTTTTGTGTCTTCCAGCGCGAACCGGGATGTCGATGCGTTGATTTTAGCGGGCGGTTGCGCCTCGATAGCCGGTTTGGACAAATTGGTTGAACGTGATTTGGGGATTTCTTCCTACATCGCCAACCCGTTCATCAACATGGCTCTGTCCAATAAGGTTAAGCCGCAGAGCTTAAATAACGATACTCCGGCGATGATGATCGCTTGCGGCCTGGCGCTAAGGAGTTTCGACTAATGGCCAAAATCAATTTACTGCCCTGGCGGGAAGAATTAAGAAAAAAGAAACAACAGGAATTCGTCGCCGGTATCGGTGCGGGTGTGGCGGTGGCTTGCGTAATTTTGGGTTTGGTTTATCTCTATATCGAAGGATTGAAGGAGTACCAAACCCGCCGGAATACTTTGTTGCAGAACGAGATCGCGATCTTGGATAAGCGAATACAGGAGATCAAGGATATTGAGGACAAGAAGAATAAATTGCTGACCAAAATCGAGGTGATCCAAAAATTGCAAGAAAGTCGGCCGGAAGTGGTGCATTTGTTCGACGAGTTGGCCAGGACGACGCCGGAAGGTATCAACTTGAATAAATTCAGTCAGGCGGGCAACGACTTGACCTTGGTCGGCAAGGCCGAATCGAACGCCAGGGTATCGGCCTATATGCGGGCCATCGACAACTCGCAGTGGATCAATAGTTCGGTGCTGACCGTGATTAAAGGCGAGGGTAAGTCAGGCGGACAAATGAACGACTTCACGCTGACGGCAAAGCAAGGCCGGAAAACCGACAAGCCGGCGGGAGGTGCGGGCAAATGAATCTTTCCGAAATCAATTGGGATGTCAATGCGGCCGGAACTTGGCCGACTCCGTTAAAAGCGATCGCCATTTTACTGATTGCGCTGATCACCGGCGGCATCGGCGTCTATTTGCTGACGGTGCCGCAACTGGAAGAGCTCGATACGCTCGAGAAGCAGGAAGAAAGTCTGAAAACCGCATTCGAAACCAAGCAAAAAAAGGCCGTGAATTTGCAGGATTATCGGGATCAATTGGATCAGATCGAGGCATCGTTGGGCGAGATGCTCAAACAAATGCCGACCAAGGCCGAAGTGGCCAGTTTGTTGGTGGATATATCGCAAACCGGATTGGCCAGCGGCTTGGAGTTCAAATTGTTTCAACCGAGCGGTGAAGTCAACCGCGAGTTTTATTCTGAATTACCCATAGCGATACAGGTCGTCGGCAAATACGAGGAATTAGGATTATTTGTCAGTGGTTTGGCATCGTTGCCCCGGATCGTCACCGTTCACGACGTGGTGATGACGCCGCTGGGCAAGGAAGGCATGATGACGATGAACGCAACGATCAAGACCTACAACGAGGGCGAGAGCGCTAGTAAGGGCCAACCCGCCAAGCGACGGAGAGGCTGATGATGGGAATTCGGACGGCTAGGTCCAAATGGTCTGGCGCCTGTTTAGCGGGCATGGCGCTACTGATGCTGGCGGGCTGCGATAACGACGACTTCAGTGATTTGAACAAATACATTCAGGAAATCAAGGCCAGGCCCAAAGGGGCGATTGAGCCATTGCCGGAAATCAAGGTGGTTGAATCCTTTATCTTTAAACCGGATGGACTGCGTGATCCTTTTCAGCCGATTGAGCGTAAGGACAGCGAGGATAGTATCGATGTATCCGGCGTGACCGGCGTCAAGCCCGATGTGGAACGGCGGAAGGAAGAGTTGGAAGCCTATCCGCTGGATTCCTTGCGGATGGTCGGTACCTTGCGAGACCAGAAAGGGTTTTGGGGGTTGGTACGGGCTCGCGACGGCACGATACATCGGGTTCAGGTAGGTAACCACCTGGGCCAGAATTACGGCAAGATCATTCGTATTCTTGACGACAAAATTGAGTTGATGGAAATTGTTCCGGATAAGCCGGGTGCGTGGCGCGAACAACCGACTTCATTAGCGCTGGCTGGCGACAAAGGGTTATAAACATGGCGAAATTACGAAACACCTTAGAATCTCAATCCACCGGCGCATGGTGGTTCGCCTGGCCGTTGTGGTTGGCCTTGTTGTCCAGCCTATCGCTGGCGAACGCCGAGGATGCCGCCATCAACAACCTCGAGTTTTCGACGCTGGCCGGTAATCAGGTGCAAATTCAATTGGATATGGTCGGTGAGGCGGTGACCCCGAAAATTTTCGAAACCGATAATCCAAATCGGATCGCGCTGGACTTTGCCGGAGTCAAGAGCAATCTGGCCAAGAAAAGCTTTCCAATCAACCAAGGCGCGGTTGGCACGGTTTACGCTGTGGAGGCCTCGGGTAGGACGCGCGTCGTGGTCAATCTAGTGGAGAAGGCCCCTTATGAAATCAAGGCGGACACCGGCAAGTTCTATTTGGTCCTAAAGTCGGCCGCCACCGTTGCGTCAGTCAGTCAGGCGTCGCCGTTAAAGCAAACAGCCAAGGATTCGGTCGTCAGCAAATTTTTGCCCGAACAAACGATTAAAACTATCGACTTCAGACGTGGGCCCAACGGAGAGGGGCGCTTGTTGTTGGGGCTGTCGAATGCGAATACGGTGGTCGATACCAAGCAGAACGCCGGCAAGGTGGTCCTCAACTTTTTGAACACCAAGTTGCCGGACGCATTGACCAAGAATTTTGATGTCTCCGACTTTGCGACGCCCGTGCAAAAGATCGAAGCGTTGCCGAAGGGCGAAAACGTCAGGTTGACGATTACCCCGAACAATGAAAATTACGAATATTCCTCCTATCAAGCCGACAATCTGTTGACGGTAGAATTCCGTCCATTGACACCCGCCGAGAAAGAGGCGCAACAAAAGGAAAAATTTCCTTATATCGGCAATAAGCTGTCGTTAAATTTCCAGGACATCGAGGTTAGGTCTGTATTGCAAATTTTGGCCGATTTCACCGAACTCAATATCATCGCCGCCGACTCGGTAGCAGGCAACGTGACCTTGCGCTTAAACGACGTGCCTTGGGATCAGGCGTTGGAGCTGATTCTAAAATCCAAGGGGCTGGCTAAACGTCAAAGCGGCAATGTGGTGATGGTAGCTCCCGTTGCGGAGATCATGAAAATCGAACAGGAAGAGTTGGATTCCAAAAAAATCTTCGAAGAGTTGGAGCCGCTGAAAACCGAAAATATTCAAATCAATTACGCGAAAGCTGGGGAGATTTGCGGCGTGTTGATGGGGGTCGGCAACAGTTCGCAGGGTGGACAATCCGGCGCGGCTGGCAGCTCATCAGGGAGCAGTGGCGGTTGTGGCGGCGGCGGTGGAGGCGGCGGAAGCGGCGCGGGCGGTCAGTCTGGCGCTGCCGGCCAAGGCGCTGCTACCAGCATGCGTCTATTGTCCCCGCGCGGTACGGCTATCGTCGATGCCAGGACGAATACGCTGATCGTCAAGGATACCGCGAAGGCGATGGAGGACATTCACAAAATGGTTAAGTTGTTGGATGTGCCGGTTAGACAAGTGTTGATTGAATCCCGGATAGTGATTGCCGACACCAGTTTCGCGCAGAATTTGGGAACCAAGTTCGGCGTCGCCAATAAAGGCGGCGCGGGTGGTGGCAAGCAATACGGGTTCACCGCTTCCGGTGCCGAAACCAGTGAAAACTCGCAAATTCTGTCAGACTTGGGTGCCGCGCTTGCCGCTTCCAGCGGAGGTTCCCTGGCCATGACCTTGGCTCGCGGTGCCGACTACATGTTGAATCTGGAAATCAGTGCGTTGCAAGACGATGGCAAGGGGGAGCTGGTATCGAATCCTCGAGTAATGACCAGTGATCGGGTTTTGGCATCGATCAAGCAAGGGGTGCAAATTCCCTATCAGACTCAGAGCCAGGCGACCGGTCCCGTTACACAATTGGTCGATGCGGTTTTGGAGCTTAGCGTAACGCCGCAAATCACCCCAAGCGGCAGCGTTATCATGCAATTGGATATCAAAAAAGATTCCCCGGGCACGCCATTGGCAACCGGCGGCAATTCCACGGTGCCCATCGATACCCGCCAGTTGAAAACCAAGGTGCAAGTAGAGGACGGCGAGACCGTTGTGCTTGGCGGTATCTATGAATCCACTGTCCAAGATTCCTACAATAGCGTGCCTTGGTTGGTCGATTTGCCGGTGGTTGGGTGGATGTTCAAGAAAACCGTCAAGACCGACAACAAGAAGGAATTGTTAGTGTTTATTACGCCGAAAGTCGTCAAGGAATCGTTGACGATCAAATAATCAGCACCTGTTTTTGGGGCGTGGACCCAGGTCCACGCGGCGAACGGCCTGTGAATATTTGCGGGTAGCCTATGTTATATTGGTTCGCGTTGATTTTTGATCTCTAAACATATGGTTGTCTTTCGGCTTTTAGTTGTTGTATTCGGGTGGTGGTGGTTACAGGGCTGCGGTCAAACCGGGCCCTTGTATCATCCGGACAGTCCGCCGCCTATCTACGTACCCAAATAGTGACCAATCCATGGATTTTTTTAATTATCGGCAGAGCTTGCTCTATGCCGAAGGCGTTCCTGTCGATCAAATTGCGGCAGAGTACGGAACGCCTTGCTACGTCTATTCAAGAGCGACATTGGAACGCCACTGGCGAGCGTTCGATCAGGCTTTGGAGGAGCGGCGGCATTTAATCTGCTACGCGGTAAAGGCGAACTCCAATCTGGCGGTCCTCAATCTGCTGGCCAGGCTGGGGTCGGGCTTCGATATCGTGTCGCTAGGTGAAATGCGGCGTGTTTTAGAGGCTGGTGGCACGGCGAATCGAATTGTCTTTTCAGGGGTTGGCAAGCGTGAAGACGAGATACTCGCCGCTCTCAAAGTTGGGATACGCTGTTTCAATGTTGAAGTTAGCGGCGAATTGGATCGGATCAATCGGCTTGCGGGAGAGTTGGGCGTGATTGCGCCGGTGTCCTTCCGTGTCAACCCCGATGTGGATGCCAAAACCCACCCCTACATTTCGACCGGGCTAAAGGAAAATAAATTCGGTATCGACATTGCTGGCGCGCGGGCGGAATATCGTCGCGCGTCTCGGATGCCTCATATTCGGGTGGTAGGCGTTGATTGTCATATCGGATCGCAATTGACCGAAACCTCGCCGTTTTTGGATGCGTTGGATAAAGTACTGGAATTGGTTGATCAATTGGCTGGCGATGGAATTGTGCTTGAACATTTGGATTTGGGCGGTGGCTTGGGAATTTGCTATCGCGACGAGCAGCCTCCGGAGCCGGGTGAATATATTTCCGCCGTGTTAAGTCGCCTTGGCGATCGGAACATCGAAATCATGCTCGAACCGGGCCGAGCAATCGTCGGCAATGCCGGAATCCTGGTGACTCGAGTTGAATACTTAAAGCCGACCGCGAACAAAAATTTCGCAATCGTCGACGCGGCGATGAATGACCTGATCAGGCCGGCATTGTATAGCGCTTGGCAAGACATTATCCCGGTGCGCGCCGACGCCGGTACCGCGGAGCAGGTTTGGGATGTCGTCGGTCCGGTTTGCGAGACCGGCGATTTTCTAGGTAAGGAGCGTCGCTTGGGTTTGCGGCAAGGCGACTTGCTGGCGGTGCGATCGTCGGGAGCCTATGGTTTCACGATGAGTTCAAATTACAATTCCCGCCCCAAGGCTGCGGAGGTCATGGTCGATGGCGATCATTGTCATCTGATTCGGCGGCGAGAACCTGTCGAAATGCTCTGGGCCGGCGAACAAATACTGCCTTAAAGAAAACCATGCGCATTCACTTCACCAAAATGCAGGGGCTGGGCAATGATTTTGTGGTTATCGATGCCATCAGTCAGGCTGTAGAACTGGATACGCGGCAAATTCGTTTTATCGCGGATCGGCACTTTGGCGTGGGTTGCGATCAATTATTGTTGGTCGAGTCGCCTGTCAGTGCGAATGCCGATTTTAAATACCGGATTTTTAATGCCGATGGCAGCGAAGTGGCGCAATGCGGGAACGGCGCGCGCTGCTTCGCTCGTTTCGTACTGGATCAACGCTTAACCGCGAAGCGCGCTATCGTGGTCGATACCGACGCCGGTCAGCTAGTGCTGAACGCGAACGAGGACGGCGATATCACCGTGAATATGGGGGTTCCTCGGTTTGAGCCCAAGCAAATTCCGCTATTGATGCCGGACGAGTCGTCGGTATACACCGTCATTCTCGACGGAGATCCGGTAACGTTTTCCGCTTTGTCGATGGGTAATCCTCACGCGATCATTTTTGTGGAGGATATTGACTCGGCTCCCGTGAGTTCGCTCGGGAAAGTTCTGGAAAATCATTCGTTGTTTCCCGAGCGCGTCAATGTCGGCTTTCTGCAGATATTGGATCGACTGAGTGTTAATCTCCGCGTTTATGAGCGAGGCGCGGCCGAAACCTTGGCGTGTGGTAGCGGTGCTTGCGCGGCGGTGGTGGCGGGAATTGAGCGAGGTCTGTTGGAACGGACGGTATCCGTGCGCTTGCCGGGCGGGTTGTTAAAGATCGCTTGGCAAGGGCGCGGCCATCCCGTTTATATGACGGGGCCCGCCGTTTCCGTATACGAGGGGCAAATTGAGTTATGACAGGTGAAACATTGACCGATCAGCAAGTGGAAGCGTATTTAAAAGAGCATCCCGACTTTTTTCAACACCATCTGTCGTTGCTGGAAAACATGTGGATTCCGCATCCTAGCGGAAATGCGGTTTCATTGATTGCCAAGCAATTGGAAATTTTTCGCGTTAAACACCAGGAGCAGGAAAATCAACTGACCGCGTTGATCGAAATCGCCAGGGAAAATGACGCTTCGTTTGGGCGCATGCATGAATTGACACTGGCAATGTTGGAGGCAAATTCACTCGAGGATGTCGTGGCGAACTTAAGTGAAGTGCTGGCGGAGTGTTTTCTGACCGATTTTGTAGCGGTTAAGATTATCCGGGAATACGCCGACAGTCCCATCGGGCAATTGTTTGTTTCGCCTGACGACGAAGGGTTAAAGCTGTTTTCCGTTGAAATGTCCGGAGAGCAGCCCAAATGTGGTCGGCCGACCCTGGCTCAAGCTAAGTTCTTGTTTGGGGATATAGCGCCAGAGGTTAAGTCCTGCGCAATCATTCCGATGATGTATACCCAATTGGAAGGGTTGCTGGCTATCGGAAGCCGCGATGAAGGGCGTTTCCATTACAGTCTGGGAAGTCTTTTTTTAACTCAAATGGGCGAGATTGTTGGTACTCGGTTAATCTCGCTAATGCCGCATTTGGAATGACCGGTGTGGATGAGTCATCTGACGTTGTTTTACAAGCCTATCTCGATTACCTCTCATCCGAGAGGCGGTTGGCGCGGAATACCCTGCAAAACTATCAGCGCGATTTAACGCGGTTTGTTGATTACTGTAAGCAAAAGCAGGTACCGGTGTGTGAGGTTAAAGTCTCAAACATTCGCCATTATATCGCGGATCGACACCGTGGCGGACTGGTGGCCAAGACAATGCAACGCGAGCTGGCCGCGATACGTGGGTATTATCGCTATTTGGTGAGGATGGGGGTTCTCGACCAGAACCCGGCTTTGTCGGTTCGTGCGCCGAAGGCCGAGCAAAAAATGCCCAAGGTGCTGGATGTTGACCAAATGTGCGGTTTGCTCAGTGTTTCGCCGGATTCGATATTGGAGATTCGAGATTTGGCGATGTTCGAACTAATTTATTCCTCCGGTCTGCGGTTAAGTGAGTTGGTCGGTCTGGATGTTTGTGACCTTGATTTGTACAGTGGAATGCTAAGGGTGCGTTTCGGTAAAGGCGGTAAGGAGCGGTCTTTGCCTATTGGTGCTTGTGCGGTGTTGGCGGTGCGGCAATGGCTTGATTCCAGGCCGGCTTCGGATTGTCAGGCTCTTTTCGTAAGTTCAACAGGTAATCGCTTAAGTCCTCGGAGCGTACAGTACAGGCTCGATAAGTGGGGTAAGAAGCAAGGTGTGGCTGAGCATTTGCACCCTCATATGTTTAGACATTCGTTTGCTAGTCACATGTTGGAAGCCAGTCACGATATTCGCGCTGTTCAAGAGTTATTAGGACACAGCGACTTAGGAACTACTCAAATTTATACCCATCTGGATTTTCGCTATTTGGCGGACGTTTACGACAACGCGCACCCAAGAGCGCGAAAGGTGAAAAATAATTGACAGATGACGCGAACTC
>NZ_JBYMAP010000128.1:0-12167 GCF_057766305.1 Methylomonas sp. BG-2
GCCAACATTCCGGTCATAACGCCTCCTTACCGCGAAAATCGTCGATGGCCACCATCAACCAAGCCCAGGCTTCACGCTCGATCGGGCCCGCGGTCTTGTCCAGGCCTATCCGCAAATAATTCAGCTCCGCATCGATTTTTTCCCACGGCAGCATACCCAAACGACTGATCAAAATCGCCGCTTCCAACACGGCATATTGCGCCCGGTTAAAACCGCGAAAGGGCTTGTGATTGGCCTCGTATATCGCCTCGCAAAACAGCGTGGGTCGGAGGTCATCCTCGTCCAAACGGCTCAAGCGCCATTCGCTGTGCGCCAGTGCATCGGTCAAATACACTCCGGTAACGCGCTCGGCCGGCGTTAGCGGCCAATCACGGCGACCGGTAACGCAACCGGCGAAGATCCGGACGTCGTCGCAATAATTGATAACGGCAACTCCGGTTTCCAGGATGTTGTCCAGCGTCGTCGACGGCTTGAACGGCAGGATGGCTACCCCGCCTTCGACGATGTGAATACCCATCGGCGCGATATGCGGACGACCCTGGCGGTTGACCGTCGTCACCACGGTTTCTTGAATCATAGGGGATAAGGTCTATTCTGAATCGGGAAATAATCACCAGCCCAGCGGCCGGCGAGCGCGCAATTCTAATCGCGGCGCCCGCTCTTGGGGATAATTTCTTTATCGCCGTTGCCCCGCGCCACTATCAAATAAGAACATCATGCATGCGATCAACATAGCCGACTTATCGATTCTACTCATTGAGCCGTCCACGACTCAACTGAAAGTCATTGTCCAGCATTTACGCGGTGAAGGCATTTCCACCATCGAAGGCGTCGGCAGTGCCGCCGAGGCGTTGAAGTTGCTGCAAACCGGCAGTCCGCCGGATTTAATCATCAGCAGCCTGTACCTGCCCGACATGACGGCGGTCGAACTGGTCGAACAACTGCGGCACGATCCAAAACTACACACCATTCCCTTTATGCTGATCTCCAGCGAGTCGAGCTTCGAGGTCCTGGACGCCATCCGCCAAGCCGGCGTGGTCGCGATTTTGCCCAAACCTTTCGCCCACGATGATTTGAAAAACGCGCTGCGGGCGACGATAGAATTCATCGACCCGCAAGAAATCAGCCTGGAGCATTACGACATCGAAAACGTTCGGGTCTTGGTCGTCGACGACAGCAATCTGGCCCGTAAGCATATCTGTCGGGTGTTGAACAATATGGGTATCGTAAAGATCACCGAAGCCCGAGACGGTAAGGAAGGCGTCGAACTGTTCGAACAACATCAGGATGGCTTCGAATTGATTGTCACCGACTACAACATGCCGATCATGGACGGCCAGCAGTTGATCAAACACATCCGCCAGGATCTGGGCAATTCCATCGTACCGATTCTGATGGTTACCAGCGAAGACAACCAAACCCGCCTCAGCAACGTCCATAAAGCCGGCGTGTCGGCGATTTGCGACAAACCCTTCGACCCGCACACGGTCAAGGAAATGCTCTATCGAGTGCTGGAGCCGGATTGACCGTTGACCGCCAGGATTACGGCGGGGATCGGCCGAGCCCAGCGTCGGCCAAATTACACCGCGGTCAGCGGCGGCCTTTTAATTCAAGGCTTGCAAAGCTCTTAAAATCGCTGGGTAGTCGAAATTCTCGGCGAGTTGCGTCAGGGTTTTAGCCAAATTCGGATCGAGCACGGCAATGAGGGCGATCACATCGGCAATCCGTTCCGCCTCCAGACTCTCCAACGCTTGCACCAGCGCCTCGCGCAACGGAGACGACAACACCAGCAGGCTGCCGGGCGTCAACACCGCGGCTTCCTGTTCCGGCGCGACGGAACCCTCGTAAATAAACCGGATGCCCAATTGCCGAGTCAAGCAATCATAGATTTCGCTGAACCGGTAAGGCTTGCGCACGAAGTCGTCCATTCCCGATTTCAGTAATTCCTCGCGCTGCTCAACGAATACCGACGCGGTGACCGCCACGATTTTGACAACCTCGCCGCCCGGCAGCCCGCGTATGATCCGGGTCGCTTCCTGACCATCCATGACCGGCATGCGCCTATCCATCCAGATCAAATCCGGCCGCCATTCGCGAAACAGAGCGACGCCGCGCTCGCCGTTCTCGGCGACCTTGACCGGCAATCCGACCGATTCCATTAAATTGGTCAACAACAATTGGTTTTCGAGCTGATCCTCAACGATCAGGATGCGATAATTCGGCTGACCGGGTGCCAAGCCCACCACGTTGGCGGACTCCCGGCGCGGCGAACTGAGCACGTCGGCTTCGCCGGCCTCGATGAGCGGCAAATCGATCGCGAATACCGAACCCACCCCGGGAGTACTGCGCAACTCTAATTTGCCACCCATTAACTGCACGAACTGGCGGGTGATGGTCA
Organism: Methylomonas sp. BG-2; assembly: GCF_057766305.1. NCBI lineage: Bacteria > Pseudomonadati > Pseudomonadota > Gammaproteobacteria > Methylococcales > Methylococcaceae > Methylomonas > Methylomonas sp. BG-2. The sequence continues at coordinate 2,399 of NZ_JBYMAP010000128.1, forward strand.
AACCCAATCCGGTACCCTTGTTGGCGCCCTGTTCGCCTAATTGTTCAAACGGCTCGAATACCCGTTGCTGGTCGCTGGGCTCGATGCCGGGACCGGTGTCTTCGACCTCGATCAATAAATGTGAGGTACTGTTCGCCCGCACGCCCAAGCGCAAGGTTACTCCGCCTTGCTCGGTGAACTTAACCGCATTGCCCACCAAATTAATCAACACCTGGCGTAAGTGCGCCTGATCGCCGACCACGTAACGCGGAAAGCGTGACGACTGATCGACCAGCAAGCGCAAGCCCTTTTCCTTGGCGCGGATATCGAGCATCTCGGTGATGTCGCGGATCAAACCACCCAGATCGAAAGCGACGTTTTCCAACTGGACCCGGCCGGCTTCGATTTTGGCCATTTCCAGTACATCGTTGATCAAATTCAGCAAATGCTCTCCGCTGCGGTTGATGATATCCAGATTCATGCGCTGATCGTCGCGTAATTGCGGATCGCCGCGCATCACGTTGGAAAAGCCCATGATGGCGTTCAGCGGCGTGCGCAATTCGTGGCTCATGTTGGCCAGAAAGGTACTCTTGGCCTTGTTGGCGGTTTCGGCGGCGTTGCGGGCCAACACCAAGTCGGCGGTGCGCTGTTGCACTTCTTCCTCGAGATGGTCCTTATAGCGCCGGAGCTGCTCGGCATTCCGCATGCGCTCGGTCATGTCGATAAAGATCGCCAACACGTCATCGCCCAGCACCACCCCGGCGATATCCATGACCCGCTCTTCGCCATTTTTACACGTCACTCGATATTCGCGCGGCCGAATACGCTCACCGCTATCCAGCGCTTCGCGAACGGCCGCGTCCCAGGTCGCCATCGCCCAGGCCCGGTAGTCCGGATCCGGGTAGGCCTTTTGGAACCAATCCGCCAACGTCGGAATGTCGGAGCGCGAGTAGCCGAACAATTCGGTGAAGCAATCGTTGAACTCCCGAATCTCGCCGTTCTTGCCAGCCGACCCCAACGGGATCGGCATGACCTGCACCAAGCGGCGAAACCGCGCCTCGCTGGCGAATTTGGCGGCCTTCTCCGACTCGATCGCATCCAGCATCCGATACAGATGGCGCGCCAAAGTGCCAACCTCGTCGCGCCGGGTCAAGGCTTCGCGCTGAAAGGTCCGACCATGCTCCGCGTCGATGGCGACGGTCATCAAATGATTCAGGCCACGGGTCAATCCCCGCGACAATGCGGTGGCGATCACGACAATGCTCAGCAACAACAAACCGGCGATCCCCAATCCAGCCAGGGCCAGCGAGCGCAGTTCATGGAGTTTGCCGGCCCGGCTTAACTCGACTCTCAGCCAACCGATAGGCGCGTTGTTAGCCTTGATCGGGACCGCGACATCGATCAAATCGTCCCGATTCAGAACGATTTGCGGTTTGGCCGCCCGGCCGAGCAAGCTCAGACTGACCGGGTCAGTGAAATATCGGCCGATAAACTCGGGCCGGGTCGCGGCCAGCACCTCGCCGCGCGGCGAGATGACGGCGGCAAAACTCAAATCGGTGGTTTCCGCCGCGCCTTGCAGGACTTCCTGCAAACCGGCCAAATCGTTGGCCAACACCCAGGACGCGCTACCAACGGCCAACGTCCTGGCCAATTCGAACGCGCCGCGCTCGCCTTGTTCGTATAAAAATTCGCGTTGCGCCGACAGCAACAGCAGACCGGCGCCGGCGATGGTCGCCAACGCCGCCAGCGAAAAGGACCAGACCATCTGACGGCGGATGGAACGCCCCCAAAAAAAGTGCATGCCAGACAGCAGTTTGCGTAGCCCTTTCATCGAAAGTTGTCGTCCATTCAGTCTAGCGGCCTCACCGCGCTCGAAAATTTAGCCAAAAAATCGCGAACCGGCTGGTAGGTGTCGGCGTTGGCCGGCTCGAAATACGACACCGGCAAGCCGGCCAGAATGGTTCTGCCCTCGTCGCTATCGCGCATGGCCAATAATTGTTCGGCAAAGCGTTCGGCCAGCGCGCCAGGAATATCGACACGCACCACCCAAGCATTATTCGGCAGCGTGTCGGTCCGCCACATGACCGCCAACTCGGCGGCCTGATCCGGACGCTGTTTGGAAAAGCTGGCCCAAGGCACCGGCCAAGTCGCGCCGGCGGCGACATGGCCGAGCAATACATTCATAATCGCCGACTCTTGCGATCCGACGTAGCGATTCTCGATGTCGCGGTTGACGTCGATACCGTGGGTCTGCAAGAAATACTGCGGCAACATCGTCGCCGCCAACGCGGTCGGCGCGGGATAAGCCACCGCCTTGCCTTTCAGATCGTTTAGCTCGCGGATTCCGCCATCCCTGCGCACCAGGATGATGCCGCGAAAATTGTCGTCGTCGGCCATTTTGGCAAAGATGCGATAGCCGTGTTCCAGCGCCTTGACCGACTGATAGGGATTGGGCATCGCGAAGGCAAAGTGGCCGGCATACAGTTTCTTATCGAATTCTTCGTAATTGCGCGAGGCTTCCAGCTTGAAACGCGCGTCGGGCAGCCGCCGGTTCATATAGTCGACGATGGGACCGTAGACCTCCATCAAGCGTTGCGGATTATGTAAGGGATGGATACCCACGACATATTCGACAATTTCCGGCGGCGCATCGCCCAGACTGGGGCTATAGGCGGGCTCGTCGGCGCGCTGACAAGCCATCGCCGCCAGCGACAGCAATAGCCACGAACGACCTCGCTTCAGCGCGCGACTCAGCATGGTTGGCATCCCGATTTCCCCCAGAGTTTCAATTTACGCCGGCCTTCCATTCCCCACTTTCACTAAGGATAGTCTAAGCGGCCGCCGGCGAAGGCAAGTTGACCTCGCCGACAGCCGACAGCCGCGTGCTGTCGGCGGTCAGTCAACGCGCCGGCGATCCGCGCCAAACCGCCGGCAGCCGCAACTGCCCTAGCCGGGCAAAGCCGCGCCGTAGCGCCGCCATCCCATCGTCGATCGCGGTGTAGGCCACCGGAATTACCACCAAACTCAGCGCGGTCGATGTCAGCAAGCCGCCGATCACGGTAATCGCCATCGGTGCCCGGAAACTCGGGTCCGCGCCCAGGCCGAGCGCGATCGGCAGCATGCCGGCGCCCATCGCGATCGTCGTCATCAGGATCGGTTGCACCCGCTTGCGGCAACTGTCGACCACCGCGTCCAGCCGGCTCAGACCGTGCTCGCGGCGGGCAATCATCGCGTATTCGACCAGCAGGATCGAGTTTTTGGTGACGACGCCCATCAGCATCAACAGTCCGATCACACTCGGCATCGCGAAGCTGCCGCCGGTCATCAGCAAGGCCAGAAAAGCCCCGCCCAGCGATAAGGGCAGCGCGCCGAGAATGGTCACCGGCTGACTGAAGTCGCCGAACAACAATACCAGCACCACATAAATGCACAACACGCCAATGGCCATCGCCCCGCCGAAACTGCCGAACAACTCGTTCATCCGTTGCGCATCGCCCGATTCTATCGTGCGCACGCCGGCCGGCAGATTTTGCAGCGTCGGCAATTGCATGGCCTCGGCCAACACGTCGCCGACCGCCCGCTCGCCCAACTCGATGTCGAACGTGGTATTGCGCATCCGGTCCAGCCGGTCGATTTGCTGCAAGCCGCCGGCCAGGCGAATGTCGGCCAGGGTGGCCAAACTGACGCTGCCGCCGCGTCCGGCCACCCGCAGTTGGCCGATTTCGTCCAAGCTGTGGCGCACGGTTTCGGCCAGCCGCACCCGAATCGGAATTTGCCGTTGCGGCAGATTCAGCTTGGCCATCACGTTGGAGTAATCGCCGTAACTGGCGACCCTCACCACGTCGGCCAAGGCCTCGACCGTGACACCCAATTCGGCGGCCTTGCCGAAATCCGGATTGATTTGAATCTCCGGGCGTTGCAGGCTGGCGCTGGAGGTAATGTTCCCGAGACCGCGCAGTTGGCGCAACTCAAGTTCGACCGCATCGGCGGCCCGGCGTAAGGCTTGCGGATCGTCGCTGGCCAGCGTCAGTTGCAATTTCTCGCCGCTGCCGCCGGCACCGACGGCCACCCGCACGCCGGGCAGATCGGCCAGTTTCTCGCGAATCGCCGCCTCGACCGCCGCCTGTTTATACGGGCGCTCGGCGCGGTCGCGCAAACTCAAGGTCAAGGTGGCCTTGCGCACTTCGTAGTTGGTGGTGGCGGCATCCGCGCCGCCGCCACCGCTACTGGAGACGCCGGCCGCGGTGAACACCTGGGTGACGTCGGGCAATTCGCGCAAGCGGCGTTCGGCCTCGACGGCGATGCGCCGGGTTTGCGCCAGCGAACTGCCCGGCGGCAATTCCAACGAAACCTTGGTCTGACTGTTATCCGCCGCCGGCACGAAGCCCTTGGGTAGCAAGGGCATCAAGCTCAAAGAACCCACCACGAACACCAACACGCCGACGCCGACCGTGATTCGATGGCTCAGACACCACTCGACCGCCCGCAGATAAATACGCATCACCGCGCTGTCGCCGCTATCGCGTTCCGGATGCGGCTTCAGCAGATAGGCCGCCATCATCGGCGTCAGCAAGCGCGCCACCAACAACGACGCCAGTACCGCGGCGGCGGCGGTCATGCCGAATTGGCGAAAGAATTTGCCCGGTATGCCGCCCATGAACGCGGTCGGCAAGAACACCGCGACCAAGGTAAACGTGGTGGCGATCACCGCGAAGCCGATTTCGTCGGCGGCGTCCATCGCCGCTTGCAACGGCGTCTTGCCCATCCGCAAGTGGCGGACGATGTTTTCGATTTCGACGATGGCGTCGTCCACCAAAATCCCCACCACCAAGGCCAGGGCCAGCAGCGACAGAATGTTCAGGCTGAAGCCGAAATACCACATCGCCGCGAAGGTCGGCAAAATCGACAAGGGCAAGGCGACCGCCGCGACCAGCGTCGCCCGCCAATCCCGTAAAAACCACCAGACCACAATGACGGCCAGGAAGGCGCCTTCGTAGAGCAAATGCATGGAGCCGGTAAAGTTGTCCTCGACCGGCTGCACGGTGTCGAAGGCCTCGCGGATTTGCACTTGCGGATGCGCGGCGGCAAACTCGGCCAGCGCCGCGCGCACCGCTTCGGCCACGGTGACTTCGCTGGTGCCTTTGTTGCGGACGATGTCGAAGCCAACCACCGGCTTGCCGTCCAAAGTCGCGTAGGTGGAACGCTCGGCGATGGTATCGCTGATGTCGGCGATTTGGTCCAGTTTGATGTGGCTGCCGTTGGCCAGCGGAATGTCCAGGTTGCGCAGCTCGCCGGCCGTCGCCACCCGGCCCAGGGTGCGCACCGCTTGCACGCCGCCGCCGATGTCGCCGCGGCCGCCGGACGCGTCTTGCTGTACTTTTTTCAGTTGCGTCGCCACCTCGCTGACCAGCGCGCCCAAGCCCGCCATCCGCACCGGATCGAGATCGACGTGCACCTCACGATCGACGCCGCCGGTGCGGGTGACCTTGCCGACGCCGGTCACCGCCAACAAGCGCTTGCTGACGTCGTTATCGACGAACCACGACAAGGCCGCTTCGTCCATGTTTTCGGCGCTGACCACGTAGGTCAAAATCGCGCCGCCGGCGGTCGTGGTCTTGGAGACGATGGGCGCCGCCATCGCCGACGGCAATTCCGAGCGGGCGCCGTCCACCGCGTTGCGCACTTGATTTAGCGCCTCCTCGGAATTTTTATCGATGTTGAACTCGACCTTGATCGAAACCGAACCGTCGGTGATCGTGGTACGCACGTGCTCGACGCCGCCGATCGCGGCGATCTTGTCTTCGATCTTGCGCGCCACTTCGGTTTCCAATTGCGCCGGCGCCGCGCCTTCCAAGGTAGCGGCGACGGTAATGGTCGGCACTTCGATGTCCGGAAAGTTTTGCTTGCCCAATTGCTTGAGACCCAAGCCGCCCAGGATGGACAGCACCGCGAACAATAACAGACTGGGTACCGGCTTGCGGATGGCCCATGCGGAAAAATTCATGATTTTACTCCCGCGCCCGAAACCGCTCGACGCGGCGCTTGGGCGCTGATAAATGGTGATGCGTTCGGCATCGTGGTTGAAAAAGCTGCGGTTGGCAGGCGCCCGCCGGCGCTTTAACTGACGGATGGCTTAGACCCGGTTTAGATCTTGGGCGTAACGTTGACGATGTCGCCGTCCTTTAAAAATGCGCCGCCGCCTGCAACCAAATGGGCATCGCCGGCAATGCCCTCGCGGATTTCCACCCAGTCGCCGACCCGGCGGCCGGTCACCACGTTGCGCTGTATCACCGTTTGAGTCCCGGTGGCGACCGAGGATTCGGCGATTTCGAACAAATAATCGCGGCCGTCCCGTAACACCAGCGCGGTCTGCGGCACTACCAAGGCAGCCTGTTCGCCGACGGCGATGCTACCTTGCAAATACATGCCCGGTTTGGCGGCGGCATTGGGAATATCGACGTAAACCAGCGCGTTGCGGGTAGCGTCGTCCACGGTTGGCGCGGTCATCCGCACAGTGCCGCTCACCCGGCCGCCGTCCGGCAAGCTCAATTCAACGGTTTGGCCGGGCCGAATTTGGGCGAGCTGCTGGGCGTTGACCTCGGCCCGCCACTCAACCCGTCCCTGCCGCACCAGCCGGAACAACTCGGTGCCCGCCGTCACCACATCGCCCAGGCCGGCGCTACGCGCCGAAATCACGCCGTCGTCAGAGGCAACGATGTGGGTCTGGCGCAAGCGAATCCGCTGGTTTTCCAATTCGGCTTCCGCCAAGGCCAAGTCGGCGCGGGCGGTTTGTTCAGCGATCACGTATTCGTCGATTTTCTGCGACGATAGCGCGCCGCTGTCTTGAATTTCGCGGGCGCGGGCGGCGTCGGCGCGGGCCTTGGCCAAATTCGCCCGGCTTTTATCGACGCTGGCTTGTTGTTTGTGCAGTTCGGCAACGACGGTGTCGTCGGCCAACACCGCTAAATCCTGGCCGCGCTTGACCCGGTCGCCAACATCGACCAAGACTTGCTTGATGCGCAAACTGCCGATTTCGGCGCCGATTTTGGCTTCCTGCCAAGCCGCCACCGCACCGTTGACCTTGATCGTGGTCGGCCAGTCTTGCCGACTGGGCGTCAGCGTTTCGACCGCCAGCACTGCCTTGGATCTGGCGGCGATGGCCGCCGGCGCCGGCGCGCTGGTCAGGGCCGGTAACGCAATGCTCAGTCCGGCCAAGGTCAGGCCGGCAATCCAGGTCGGTAACGAAAATGTTTGATGGATATTCATAGTGACTCCTCGCTCCGGGTCTCGCCCGCGCTCAATTGCGTATCCTGGGCGCGCCAACCGCCGCCCAAAGCCTTGTACAACGCGATCCAATACCGCACGCGATTTTGTTGTTGCGCGATGTAACTGATTTCTTGCGTGATCATTTGCCCGCGCGCATCTTCCAACGACAGCAGACTCAGCCCGCCGGCCCGCCAATTCAGCTCGGCCGCCCGAAAATACTGGCGGTATTGCTCGGCGCTACGGCCTTCGACGCGTTCCCGTTGCTCGGCGCCGTTCAGATTGACCAAGGCTTGCTCGACTTCCTTGATCGCGGCGCGAATATCGCTCCGGTAACTGGCCCATGCGCTGGCATAGGCGGCTTCGGCGCTATCGACCTTGGAGCGCAATTCGCCGCCGTCGAAGATCGGCAAGGTCACGGTCGGGCCGATCGACCAGGTGTTGCTGCTCAGGGTCAAGCCGGTAGTTTCGGTTTTGCGCTTGCCGATCGAACCGGTCAGGCTGACGCTGGGATAGCGCTTGGCGACCGCGTTGCCAATGTCGGCGCTGGCCGCCGCCAGCTTGCGCTCGTCGGCGGCCAGATCAGGACGCTGAGTCAATAGATCGGCCGGCACGCTATCCACCCGGAATTGGGTCGGGGTCGGTATGCCGCTGCCTCGATCCAACCAAGCGCGCAACTCGGTCTCGGCCAGGCCGGTCAACGCCACCAAGGCTTTAACCGTGTTGTCGCACTCGACGCGTTGGGCGATCAGACTGGATTCGCTGGCGTGCAGGCTGGCCTCGGCCAAGACCGCGTCGGCCGGCGACGAAAAACCCGCGCCGGCCAGGACGCCGGTCAAGCGCGCGGTATCTTGCTTCGAAGCGATCGCGTTTTGATAGGCCGTCACCGTCAGTTGGCAGGCCCGGTAACCGACGTAATCGCTCGCCACTTCCGCCACCAAACTCACTTTAGCGTTGTGTCGGGTCATTTCAGCCGCATCCAGCCGGGCCTGCTCGGCTTGGCGGCCGAAGGCAAATTTGCCGAACAAATCCAGCTCCCAGCTGGCGTCCAGGCTGCCGGACAGAATTTGGGTAATCCCGCTATTGAAGCTTGACCCGCTAGTGCCGGTGGTTTGCGCGCTGGTTCCGCTAGAGGAGCCCCCCTTGGAACGACTGAATGCGCCATTCGCGGTCAAGCTGGGCATGCCGCCGGCTTGGGCGCTGGCCAGGTTGGCGCGCGCCGAAGCAATGCTCGCCACCGCTTGATCCAGCGTCGGATTATCCTGCTCGGCGGCCTGTAGCAAGCGGGTCAACACCGGATCGTTGAACTGGCGCCACCAGTCCAGCCGTTCCGCCGCGCCGTCGGCCTCGGTGCGCCGAACTTGCCATTGCGCCGGCGTGTCGACGGCCGGTCGAACGTAATCGGGGAACACGCTGCAGCCGGCCAGCGCGCCGCCGGCCAATATGGTCATGATCGCGGCCTTCATGACGGCCTCCGGCCGGCAATGCCGTATAAAAACACCTGCACCACGAATTCGACGTGGGCGCGCGCATCCCAATCGGTTTCCAGAATGCCGAACAAGGCTTTGTTTCGCGGCTCGGCAATCAACATTTCCAAAAACAAGGCCGCCGCCGGCTCGAACTCCGCTGCCGACAACCCGGTATCCCCGGCGTGCCGGTGCAGGTAAGCGGCGATCATCTCTTGAATGCGCTTGGGGCCGGTGTTCTTGATCAAATCGCTCAGTTCCGGAAACCGGCAGGCTTCGGCGACGCCCATCCGGTAAAACGAGATCATGTCGGGCTGCATGACTTTGCCCAGCAGCTTTTCGCCGAGCGCGATCAAGCCGTCGCGGCACGACAGATCCCGTAAATTTTCGATACCTTGCATTTCGGAAATGTCGGTTTCGACCAGCCTATCCACCGACGCCAGCATTAGCTCGGCCTTGTTTTTATAGCGTTCGTAAATGGTCCGGGTCGAAACCCCGGCCGCCACCGCGATTTTGGCGATGCTGGCGGCGGCATAGCCCTCGCGCATGAACAACACCAGTGCCTGATCCAGCAAATGATCGTTGCGCTCGGCTTCGGTACCGGCTTTCGGCCGTCCCACCTTGGGTTTGTTAAGCGTTGTCGCTGTCATGGTCTGCTCCGGGAAAATAAAAATAAAACGTTTTGTTTTTATTATTCCCGAAGAAGCGCCTCTTCGCAAGCAACAAGACAAAAGATTTGCTGAGATTTACAAATATTTACCGAATTCATCATTATTCGGCGCTTGTCCTAACCGTGTAGATTCAAGTCCTTTTGCGACAGCCGTCGCCCTCTGGATACCCGTGTCGAGCTTCACCAACCGCGATACGATAAAATTCGCTTGTAAGCCCTGACCGACAGACAACGTCGCCCCATGCCCAACCCAGCCATGCCAGCCGATTCCCCCATTCGCATTGCCCATTCGAACGCCGCCGATCCGACAACGGCGGTCAACCAGCTATACGCCAGTCTGGTTCAAGAGCGGCTTGCCGCCGTGGTGTTTTTTTGCTCGGCCGATTACGAT
>NZ_JBYMAP010000129.1:0-12155 GCF_057766305.1 Methylomonas sp. BG-2
CAGTAATACCAAAGTAATTTTACTAACCAATTTGGCGAGCGGCAGGACGTCACCCAACAGCAACAGAACACCGTAACCGATCAATCCGGCGACCACGACCAAAAATAATAACAAAGCTAGCGGCGCTAATAGCGCACTCACAGTCCGCATCAGCGAAAGTCTCCCCACAAGGCCTGCACAGCGGCCAACGCCGCCAGAACCGCAGTTTCGGTACGCAAAATCCGTCCGCCGATTTTGACCGGGACAAATCCGGCCGATTTGGCAAACGCCCTTTCCTGCTCGGAAAACCCACCCTCCGGACCGGACAGCAAAGTCAGAAAATCACCGGCCGGCCTCAGATCGGCCAAACTGAAATCAGCGTACGGGTCGAGGAATAGCCGTAACCCGGTTTGTGCCAACGTCCACGCTGGCAAGTCTGCTAAATCTTCCAATTCCGGCAAGATGGTTCGGCCCGATTGTTCGGCCGCATGTTGAATGATGCCTTGCCAGTGACTATGACGCTGTTGCTTTTTATCCTCGTCAAACTTAATCACGCAACGCTCCGTTACCAACGGCGTCAGCCTCGCCACCCCCAGTTCTACCGCCTTTTGGATTGCCCAATCCATGCGATCGCCACGCGACACCCCAATACCTAGCGAAACGCTAAGCGGCGACTCGACATTGCGCTCGATACGGCTTTCGACCCTTGCTCTAACGGCTTTACGACTAACTTCGTCCAAACGACAAAGATATTCTCCACCCAAGCCGTTGAATAATATGACTTCGTTATCCGGTTTCAGTCGCAGCACGCTACGCAAATAATGTGCGCGTGTCTCGTCAAGTTGGACGCGGGCTCCGACCTGCAACGACTGAGGAAAATAGAGACGAGATAGCCGCATTAGTCTTGTACCGCCAGTTGTATGCCCTGCCAGGCAACTTCGACCATCCATTCGATCTCCGCTGCGGTGATCACATACGGCGGCATGAAATAGATGACGTTTCCGAGAGGTCTAAGCAACACACCTTGAGCCAGCGCGTGCCGGTAGACCTTTAAACCTCGCCTTTGTTGCCACGGATAGGGCTCGCGCGTCCGCTGATCTTTCACCAACTCTATCGCCGCGATCAAACCAGTCTGGCGCACTTCGCCAACGTGGGGATGCGCTTTAAAGCGTTCCAGAGCTCCCGCCAATACCGCCGCCAGATGCCGATTGCTCGCCAACACGTCTTGTTGCTGAAAAATACCGATAGTCGCCAGAGCGGCCCGACAACCCAAGGCGTTTCCGGTATAACTATGCGAATGCAGGAATGCGTTCAGAGTTCGATAATCGTCGTAAAACGCCTGATACACGCAATCGGTGGTCAACACGGCGGACAACGGCAAATAGCCGCCGGTCAATCCTTTGGAAAGGCAAAGAAAATCCGGACTGATGCCAGCCTGCTCGCAAGCGAAAAGGGTGCCGGTGCGTCCGAAGCCAACCGCTATTTCGTCGGCGATCAAATGCACGTCGTAACGATCGCAAGCTTCGCGCAGCAATTTCAAATAAACCGGATCGTACATGCGCATATTGCCGGCACATTGCACCAAGGGTTCGACAATCACCGCGCTCACCGAATCGGCGTGTTCGGCTAGCGTTGCGTCCATGGCGTTGAAGCGACGAATGGAGTAATCCCGCCAACTCTCCCCAGGCTCGCGAAAATAGCAATCTGGCCCCGGCACGCTGATTACGTCCATTAATAGCGGCGCATAGGTTGCTTTGTACAAGGCAACATTGCCCACCGCTAAAGCACCAAGCGTTTCACCGTGATAACTGTTTTCCAGTGTAATGAAGCGGGTCTTTTGTGTCTTACCCAGGTTGCGCCAGTAGTGAAAACTCATTTTCAGCGCAATTTCGACGGCCGCCGAACCGCTATCGGCGTAGAAACACTTATTCAAGCCGGCCGGTGTAATTTCCACCAATTTTTCAGCAAGCTCGATCGCCGCCAGATGGCTGAATCCGCCAAGTATGACGTGCTCGAGCGTATCGAGTTGCTCTTTGACAGCCCGGTTAATGGTCGGATTGGCGTGACCAAACAGATTGACCCACCAGGAGCTGATCGCATCCAAATAACGGTTGCCATCGAAATCCTGCAGCCAGACGCCGTTACCGGACTTGATCGGGATCATCGGCAATGCCTCGCCCCCGCTTAATTCATAATCCTTCATCTGGCTGCACGGATGCCAAAGCACGGCCAAGTCCCGTTCGATTAAAGCGCGGTTGTTCAACAATATCTCGCAATGGAAGAGGGGTGACTTAACGGCGGTATTTTGCCATTTTTCACGGTTAGGCGGCCACCTTCGCCGCCTGGAACGAACGCTGGCTGCACCAGCAACCGGGCAAATTGGAAATACATCAATTCAAAACGGCTAGTTGCATTAAAATTCCTTCCAACCGCAGCTGAAAGACGAACATTCGAGCCCACCTCAACAAAACATGATAGATCGCCGAGAATTGGGGATTTTACACAAATATCGGTCTGCTACGAATTCCGCCACGACCGACGACGCGTTTGCTCCCGTCTTTCGCTACGGATGCTCGCATGCTTAGAATTTTGGCGGGAATGCTGCTAACCCTGCCGAGCCTCGCGGTAGCGGCGCCCGACCCTGGATCGGTCGATCCAACCGATCTTTCAGTAGAACAATTGCTGAACGTTCGCATTATCAAGGCACACAGGCTTGGCTCATCCGTGGCTCATGCTCCAACGTCTATTTCAATACTCACCGGAGAAGATATCCGGACGTTCGGCTGGAGAACCTTAGCCGAAGCCTTAAATAGCCTACGCGGCGTCTTTCTTAGCAACGACCGAAATTACACCTACCTAGGAATTCGCGGATTTGCCCGGAGCGGAGATTACAATTCCAGAGTCTTGCTGATGGTAGACGGTCAACGCATGAACGAAAATATCTACGATGGAGGCCTCATCGCTCAGGAATTCATGCTTGACATGGAGCTGATCGACCGCATCGAATACGTGCCGGGCTCCGGTTCGTCTATCTATGGCGCAAACGCCTTTCTAGGCATGATCAACGTTATTACCAAGACCGGCCAAGGGATAGACGGCACCCGAGCCGCCGGCCAAATAGAAAGTTTCGACACTTACAAGGGCAGAATTAGCTTCGGCAAGACCTTGGAAAACGGTGCCGATTTGGTCTTTTCCGCGTCGCATTACGATCGGGCAGGCGTCGACAATCTGTATTTTCCGGGATACGATACGCCCGAAACGAATAACGGCATTGCCCAAAACCTCGACACCGAAAAAGCCGACCGGCTGTTTGGCAAAATCGCTTACCATAATTGGACTTTGAGCGGAGGCTATGTAAGCCGCGGCAAACAAGTACCGACCGCCTCTTACGACGCCATTTTCAACGATCCTCAGTACTTCACGAACGACAAGCAATTCTTCACAAATCTCAAGTATCTAAGAGCGCTCGACACCCATAGTTCCGTTTCCGCGAAAGGTTATTTCCAGGGCTACGACTATTACGCGGATCAAGCTACCGGAACTGATAACGCCCGCGTCATCAATTACGACGAAGCCAGCGGTCGTTGGTTTGGCGGCGAAATACAGTTGACAACGACTGCATTTGATTCGCACAAACTGATTGCTGGTCTGGAATATCAATACGACCAACGCCAACGGCTAGTCAATTACGATAAAAATCCTTATTTCAGCTATGTAGACGGTCATCGTAACGGCCATCGGCTGGAGCTGTTCGTTCAAGATGACATAAAGCTGGATACGAATTGGATATTCAGCGCCGGACTGCGATTGGACTATCACCATATGTTGAAAAACTTGCAGATCAATCCCCGGCTTGGTCTGATTTGGACCCCCAGCGACAACGTCTCCGCCAAACTTTTGTACAGCTCGACATTTCGAGCTCCCAACGCCTGGGAGCGCGACTACAATGCCTTTGGCATTATCCCCAATCCCAGGATGCACGAAGAACAAATCAAGAGTTACGAAACAACTGTCGAATGGCGTTCCAATGATAATCTTCGGCTGCTGGGCTCGCTTTTTTTCAACGACATCTCCAATCTGTTGCAGGCTGCCCCAACGGGCGATATTGACGGAAATTACGCCGTCATGAACGTGGGCAAGTACCACGCCTATGGCGCAGAGTTCGAATTCGAAAAACGTTGGCGGAATGGCCGTTTGTTTAAGGCCTCCTACAGCTATAGCTGGCTGGAGGACCACAACGCCGGCGAAACCTGGAGCAACGATTCGCCGCAAAATCTGCTAAAACTGCATTTCGCGGAGCCTCTCTTCGATGACCGCTTGCGACTGGGGATTGAAAGCATATTCGTCGATCAACGTAAAATTTATTGGGGAACCAGTGCCCATGCTTACGAATTGGTCAATCTAAATCTTAGCTCGGATAAATTGATTCCGAGAACGGATGTTTCTTTCGGTGTTTACAACGTATTCGACACCCATTACGAAATGCTTGGCCCCGATCAACGTGCGAGCGTGCTGAAAATGAATGGCAGAGAATTTCGCCTAACAGTCGAAACTCGGTTTTGACCTGGGCCACAGGGAACTTACCGCATAATCAGACCCCATAAAAAAAGGGGCTTACGCCCCCTTTGTTAAATTACTATCCGGCTTTTTAATAGCGGTAGTGTTCCGGCTTATAAGGACCATCCACCGTGACATTGATATAGGCCGCCTGCTCCGCGGTTAATTTGGTCAATTTCACGCCGATTTGCGCCAAATGAAGGCTGGCGACTTTCTCGTCCAGCTTTTTAGGCAGCACATAGACTTTGTTTTCGTAGGCCGAAGCGTTACTCCATAACTCGATTTGCGCCAAAACCTGGTTACAAAACGAGTTGGACATGACAAAACTGGGGTGGCCGGTCGCGCAACCCAAATTCACCAGACGCCCTTCCGCTAACACGATAATACGCTTGCCGTCAGGAAAAATGACGTGATCGACTTGCGGTTTGATATTTTCCCAGGGATATTGGCGCAACGAAGCGATATCGATCTCGGAATCGAAGTGGCCGATATTGCAGACGATGGCCTGATCGCGCATCGCCTTCATGTGTTCATGGGTAATCACATGCACGTTGCCGGTCGCGGTGACGAAAATATTCGCCAGGGAGGCAGCCTCATCCATCGTGACAACGCGGTAACCCTCCATCGCCGCCTGCAGCGCGCAAATCGGATCGATTTCGGTGATCAAGACGGTAGCACCCAAGCCACGCAAGGACTGCGCGCAACCCTTACCGACATCGCCATAACCGCAAACTACCGCGATCTTGCCGGCCACCATCACGTCGGTCGCGCGCTTGATGCCGTCAACCAGCGATTCGCGGCAACCGTACAGGTTGTCGAATTTGGATTTGGTGACCGAATCGTTGACGTTAAACGCCGGCACCTTTAACGAACCCTTGGCGACTCGCTCGGTCAGCCGCAATACGCCGGTCGTGGTTTCTTCCGACAAGCCTTTGACGCCGGCCATCAATTCTGGAAATTTGTCGTGCATCATGTTGGTGAGGTCGCCGCCGTCATCCAATATCATGTTCGGCCGCCAGCCGTTGGGCCCCAGAATCGTTTGTTCGATGCACCATTCGGCTTCGGCTTCGGTCTCGCCCTTCCAGGCGAACACCGGAATGCCGGCCGCCGCGATCGCAGCAGCTGCGTGATCCTGAGTCGAAAAGATATTGCACGAGGACCAGCGAATTTCGGCACCCAGCGCGGTCAAGGTTTCGATCAGCACCGCCGTTTGAATCGTCATGTGCAAACAACCGGCGATACGCGCGCCTTTCAACGGTTGCGACGCGCCATATTCGGCGCGCAGGGCCATCAAACCCGGCATTTCGGTTTCCGCGATTTTGATTTCCTTACGGCCCCAGTCCGCCAGGGCCATATCGGCGACTTTGTAATCGTTTTGCGTCATGCTTATCTCCTTGATTAAACGCCGGCCGCATCTTTCAATGCTTCGGCCTTGTCGGTTTTTTCCCAACTGAAACTAGCTTCGTTGCGGCCGAAATGGCCGTAAGACGCCGTGGGACGATAGATCGGTTTCAACAATCCCAATTGGGCAATCAAACCTTTCGGACGCAAGTCAAAGTGCTCGCGGACGATTTTGACCAGGCGCTCTTCTTCGATTTTGCCGGTACCAAAGGTTTCAACGGTGATCGAGGTTGGCTCCGCAACGCCAATTGCGTAGGAAACCTGAATCTCGCAACGCTCGGCAAGACCCGCGGCAACGATATTTTTAGCGACGTAACGCGCCATATAGGCCGCGGAACGGTCAACCTTGGACGGATCCTTGCCGGAAAACGCGCCGCCGCCATGACGCGCCATGCCGCCATAGGTATCAACGATAATTTTCCGACCGGTCAAACCGCAGTCGCCGACCGGACCGCCAATGACAAATTGACCGGTCGGGTTAATGAAGTATTTGGTGTCTTTATGCAACCATTCTTTTGGCAAGGTTGGCAGGATGATTTCATCCATCACTGCTTCTTCCAACAATTTCCCACCAATTGCCGGCGAGTGCTGGGTCGACAACACCACGGCATCGATAGCTACCGGCTTATTATTCTCGTAACGGAACGTAACCTGACTTTTCGCGTCCGGACGCAACCAAGGCAAGGTCTGGTTTTTGCGAACTTGGGCTTGGCGCTCCACCAAACGGTGCGCATAGGTAATTGGCGCGGGCATCAGCACATCGGTTTCATTGCTGGCATAGCCAAACATTAATCCTTGGTCGCCGGCACCTTGTTCATGATTTTCCGATTCATCAACACCCATCGCAATATCGGCGGACTGTTTACCGATGGCATTCAATACCGCGCAGCTATTGCCATCGAAACCGATATCGCCGTGGTCGTAACCGATTTCGCAAACCACCTTTCTGACCAACTCTTCGGTATCGACCCAAGCACTGGTAGTCACCTCGCCGGCCAATACAACCATTCCGGTTTTCACCAGGGTTTCACAAGCCACCCTGGCCCTAGGGTCCTGAGCCAGAATCGCGTCGACTATGGCATCGGATATTTGATCGGCGACTTTGTCGGGATGACCTTCCGATACCGATTCGGAGGTAAAGAGATAGCTTTTGTTCACGGTGATGGACCTCGCAATAAACGTGGCGGATATAGAAAAGGCCGCGAGAACGGCCTAGGGAATCAATGGTGGGCCCTGTAGGACTTGAACCTACGACCTGCCGATTATGAGTCGGAAGCTCTGACCAACTGAGCTAAGGGCCCCGGTATTATTCATCAAGGAAACAGCGAAGTTGTTCCGAGCGGGACGGGTGACGCAGCTTTCTGAGCGCTTTCGCTTCGATCTGCCGAATCCGTTCGCGGGTAACGTCGAACTGCTTACCGACTTCTTCTAACGTATGGTCGGTATTCATGTTAATGCCGAAACGCATGCGCAGAACTTTCGCCTCCCTTGCCGTCAATCCAGCCAGTACATTCTGGGTAGACTCGCGAAGGCCGGCGATTGTAGCAGATTCTATCGGCGATAACATCTTAGAATCCTCGATAAAATCCCCCAGATGAGAATCCTCGTCGTCGCCGATCGGAGTTTCCATGGAAATCGGCTCCTTGGCTATTTTCAGAACCTTACGAATTTTGTCTTCCGGCATTTCCATGCGCTCGGCGAGCTCTTCCGGGGTGGCCTCCCGCCCCAATTCCTGCAAGATTTGTCTCGAAACCCGATTCAGCTTATTGATGGTCTCGATCATATGCACCGGAATTCGGATTGTCCGAGCCTGGTCGGCGATGGAACGCGTAATCGCTTGGCGTATCCACCAAGTCGCATAGGTGGAAAACTTATATCCGCGACGATATTCGAACTTGTCGACGGCCTTCATCAAACCGATGTTGCCCTCCTGAATCAAATCCAGGAACTGCAAGCCACGATTGGTATATTTTTTGGCTATCGAAATCACCAAGCGCAAGTTCGCCTCGATCATTTCCTTTTTGGCGCGCCGGGCTTTTGCCTCGCCCAACGAGATATTCCGGCAAATGTTTTTTAACACCGAGATACTCAAGCCATACCGCGCCTCGATATCGGCCAATTTTTGCTGCACGGCGACAACATGATCGCGATGTTCGCTTAAAACGCCGGCATAGGCTGGATGCTGCTCGACGTAGTGGTCCAACCAAGCAACATTGGCTTCATTTTCAGCAAACGCATTGATAAAGTCCTTGCGCGGCACTTTCGCTTTCTTTACAAAGACTTCCAGCACCGCTTTCTCTTCCTCCCGAATTTGAGCTATCAGCTCTTCGGAAACAGAGACCATTTTTTTCATATATTGCGGAGTCCATTTGAACTCGCAAAAAATCTCATCCAATGCGTCGAAAAGCTTCTCGGTTTTATCATGCCCGTAACCGTGTTTTTTTATCGAGGCGGTTACTGACTTAAGAGCCTTTCTAAGCTGATCGACTTTTTCCTTAACTTCGTCGTAATCAATGACCTTGGACTCCTCTTCCGCTTCTTCAGTCGGCGCGTCAATATCGACAGCCTCGACTTCGATCTCCGCCTCGATTTCCGAAAGATCAACAAAGCCGGTTACTAGATCACCCAATCGCACGCCAGATTCTTCGTCCTTGACCGAATCAAACGCTTCAATAAACGACTCAACGATAAAACCGGAGCGAGAGATGGCCCCGACAACTTGCCGCTGGCCTTCTTCTATTCGCTTGGCTATTTTTAATTCTTCCTCACGGGTTAACAGCTCAACAGAACCCATTTCACGCATGTACAGGCGAACCGGATCCGTGGTTCTTCCGAATTCACTATCCACCGAGGCCAATGCCGCAACCTCGGCCACTTCCTCGTCGTCGTCTGCGGTGACAACCGCGTCCGAGGCAATCAACGAATCATCATCGTCTGGCGCAACCTCATAAACTTGAATGCCCATGTCGTTGATCATGCCGATAATATCGTCGATCTGCTCGGGATCAATGATGTCGCTGGGCAGGTGGTCATTGACCTCCGCATAGGTCAAATAGCCTTGCGCCTTGCCTTTCGCGATCAGTTGTTTAAGTTGAGATTGCTGTTGTTCTTGATTCATTCTTCACTCACAATACGTTTTCAGCACCAAGCGCCGCAGAACCGGTAATTATATCCTGAAAGCCTGCCACGGTCACCCCCTATAAAACCACTCCCCGACCCGATCTTAAGCACCACAGCCTGCCATACGATTTAGGTTTTCGTAGAGAATTAACCTTCCCGCAACAGACCGCGCAATCGCTCTCTCTCGGCCTCACTCAAACCCTCTCGGCTCTCCTTTTCAATCAGCCGATTCAGCAATAGAGTCCTCCCTTGTTTCACGAGCTGATGCAGCGCCCCCTCGAACTCGGCCAATTCGCCACCCTCAGGCAAACCCAAATCGACAACCCCGAGGGCACCGACAATTTTTTCCTGATCAGTATCCCGGTATCGCTCAATTAAAATGGCGCTGTTTCCGGGTTTTTCAAGCGCAATCGTCGCCAATAGATCCCGCAACAAATCCGCGCCCGGAAAATCCAACCCATTCAACGACTCATCCGGAATCTCGGCAACCCTAGCGACGCTTGGATATTGCAGCAATAACGCAATCACCTTGCGCGCCAAACTCATTTGCTTACCCCCGTCCCGCCGCACGGGATTGGGCATCATCGCTTTAAGTGTAGCCGCGTTTTCAACAAGCTCCACCGAGGACAATTCGCGCAACCTAGCCAACATCATATCCTTGAAAAATCCCGGCTGCACCTTGTCGATTAAAGGCTTAGCCTTGCTAACCAAACCCGAACGACCTTCAACGGTTGCTAAATTGAATCCGTCGGCGACATTTTCGAACAAGTAGTCGGAGAGGACTTGCGCCGCCGCAATTCGTTCCATGAATCTGGATAAATTTTCAGCCCTGATCAACGAGTCCGGATCATGCCCCTGGGGCAATAACATAATTTTAACCTGCCTCCCGTCCCGCAAGCACGGCAAGACCGCCTCAACAGCCTTCCAAGCCGCCTGACGCCCGGCGTTGTCGCCGTCAAAGCAAAAGACCAATTCGGACGTGTACCGAAATAACAAATCGACATGCGCCTTAGATAGCGCCGTTCCTAGCGCGGCCACGGAATTCGCCACACCGAACTGAGTAAGCGCTATCACATCCATGTAGCCTTCAACCACAAGGATCCGCTCCGGCTTACCGTTCTCGCTTAACAGCTCGCAGAGCCCATAGAGCTCCCTACCCTTGGAGAACACGGGCGTTTCCGGCGAATTCAAATATTTGGGCAGACTATCATCCAAAACCCGTCCACCGAACCCGATCACGCGCTTACGCTTGTCGCGAATAGGGAACATCAGCCGCCCCCTGAAACGATCATAAGCCTTACCATCGTCCTTGACGACCAACATACCCGCTTCGATCAAGGCTTCGCGAGGGAGCCGCCCGATCAACGCATCCCAGCGATCCGGCGCGTATCCAAGCATGAACTTCCTCGCCACATCGTCGCTAACTCCTCGAGTCCGCAGGTACTCGACAGCCCGGCCCGCCTCCGGACTCTTACGCAACTGCTCGACGTAAAACCCGGCGACTTTTTCGAGCACCTCGTAAACGGAAGCAAGATTGCGGGACTTCACCACATCGGAAGACTGAAGCTCACGCGGCACCTCGACACCTGCAAATGCCGCCAAATCCTCGACCGCCTCAACGAAGCCGAGATGACTGAAATCCATCAAAAAACTGATGGCATTGCCGCTGGCGCCACAACCGAAGCAATGATAAATCTGCCGATTGCGGTTAACTGAAAAACTGGGAGTCTTCTCGGTGTGGAACGGACAACGGGCAACGAAATTCGCGCCCGTTTTCTTGAGGGGAACATGGGAGTCTATCAGGTCGACGATATCAACCCTGACCAATAAATCATCGATAAACTGGCGGGGTATCCTGCCGGACATAGTACCGCCGCAAAAGGTTACGCAGTCAGCCGAGCCTTAATTCTCGCGCTGACCTGAGCCATGTCGGCACGTCCTTGCATTTTCGGCTTGAGTACGTTCATCACCGCGCCCATGTCCTTAATGGCTGTGGCGCCGGTTTCGGCGATCGCACCGGCGACCAACGCATCGATTTCGTCGTCAGTTAAAGGCTGAGGCAAGAAATCCTGGATAACCAGCACTTCGGCTTCCTCGATTTCCGCCAGATCGGTGCGCCCGGCATCGCGAAATTGCCGAATCGACTCGCGCCGCTGCTTGAGCATCTTATCGAGCACGATCAGCACCCGATCATCGCCCAACTCAACACGCTCGTCGACTTCAACCTGCTTGATCGCCGCCATAATCAGACGAATCACGCCCAACCTAGCTTTATCGCCGCCTTTCATCGCGGCTTTCATCTCTTCCTTGATACGTTCTTTTAAGCCATCCATGACCGGGCTTAAATTTGCGGACGACCGCGACGCAAGTTTTTCAGAGCGTAACGCTCACGAGCCAGCTTTTTCAAATGCCGTTTTACCGCGGCTGCGCCTTTGCGCTTGCGCTCGGTTGTCGGTTTTTCGTAGAACTCGCGGCGACGAACCTCGGCCAGAACGCCGGCTTTTTCACAAGCTCGCTTGAAACGGCGAATTGCGATATCGAAGTGTTCGTTCTCTTTAACTTTTACTGAAGGCATTAGCAATAATCCGAATTATGTTAGTATCTGTTGGAAATCCAGGGCAAGCTACCCATGTGAAACGTTCGATTATACCGACAATTTCCATTTCTACAAAAACTAATGTATGTTCTAGGGATAGAAACCTCTTGCGACGAAACGGCGGTCGCCGTTTACCACTCGACTCAAGGCTTGATCGCCCACACCTTGCACAGCCAAATTCCGACCCACCGCGAATACGGCGGCGTCGTTCCTGAGCTGGCCTCCAGAGACCATATCCGCAAGCTGGTGCCGCTGATTAAGCGAGTATTGACAAGGGCCGGCTTGACAGCGGATTCAATTAACGGCATTGCCTACACAGCCGGCCCCGGCCTGATGGGTGCTTTGCTGATCGGCGCCGCTACCGCGCGCAGCCTGGCTTGGACATGGGGGATTCCCGCCATCGCCGTCCACCACATGGAAGGCCATCTGCTGGCCCCAATGCTGGAAGCGGAACCCCCTGAATTTCCGTTCGTCGCGCTGTTGATTTCCGGCGGCCACACTC
>NZ_JBYMAP010000130.1:0-12145 GCF_057766305.1 Methylomonas sp. BG-2
TGCTTGCAGAGTTCGTCGATTAGTCGATCGACTTGGGCGTGGTATTCCTTGCGTTTATCCGCCGGTAGGCGAAGTACGTTGCTGTCGTAGTAGCGAAGCTCGGTGTTGGTTAGAGCCATTGTTTATCCCCGTGGTCCTGGAGTTGATCTAAACGACCGGGAACGGGCCGGCCTCCCTGCAGCGATAAAGGCGAACTTGGCAGTAAAAATGCCAAACGCGCCTTCAATATGGGGCGCTATTTGCCCTAATTCAAGAGAGCCGGTTTACAAAGTGATCCTAAAGTTGTGGGGTTCCAGAACTGACAATACTGTAGACATTCAAAGACTGGATAATCAAAGTCAATGTCTGTTGAATCGCTGCTTGCCCCAGGGAAACAGGAATTGAGGCGATGCCGTTAACTCGTTTACAGCGAGCAAATCGTGGAAGTTCAATTGGTTTGCCACCACTTGACATCATCGTCAAAATTGACGATGATTGCTCCATGACGTATCCAGGCGGAAAAGGCAAGTGCTACCAACGGCTAATTAATCTCATGCCGGCACACACAACTTATATTGAATCTCACTTAGGTGGTGGAGCTGTGCTAAGAAACAAAAAGGCCGCTCAAATCAATTTTGGTATCGACGCAGACGGGGCGGTTATCGCAAAGTGGCGACAACGATATCCGAACTATTGCACTCTGATACACGGTGACGCCGTCTCATTCCTTGAGAAGTATGATTATCAAGGAGGGGAATTAGTCTACGCCGACCCCCCATATTTGCCCGAATCTCGAAGAAATTCGAAAATTTATCGGCATGAGTATTCATACAAGGACCACAGCCGACTATTGGACGTTCTAATTGCTTTGCCTTGCATGGTAATGCTTTCGGGTTACGACAACTCGATGTATGAGTTACGCCTAGGGAATTGGCGCAAAGCAACGTTTTTGTCGAAGACCCATGTAGATGTGCGTACAGAGTGTGTCTGGATGAATTTCCCTCCCCCAACCAAGCTTCATGACGCTTCATATTTTGGAGAGACATATCGCGATCGGCAGACGAACAAGCGCCGCCATCAGCGTTTGTTTGATCGGTTTGACCGTATGGAACCAATTGAGCGAGAGCACGTTTTGCGCGCACTCAATGCTCAGTACTTAACTGAGTCGAGACCCTCATGAGACAGTCCGCTGCAGTTTTCACAGGCGCCGCCGTAGTGCAAATCGAACTGCCGTCTTCTGACACCTTCGTTTTGCCAGGCATTCCTTGGGGGGCAATTGAAGCATTCCCTACTCCAGCCTATTGGACTTACCAAGTCATGGCACGTCGTATCACCGGGATGCCGCCACGACATCGATTAGGAAATACGCTTGCCGAAGAGGTTGGCGCCTGTCTCTTGGGCGGACATGGAATTCCGGCAAGTGTCGGCCTTGCCGCGTTTCGAAGACTCCAGGCACAGGGAATGTTCGTCAACGCTTCAACTGAATCAGATATATTTGACGTACTTTCCCAGCCTCTTGAAATCGATGGCCGTCAGATTCGATACCGATTTGTGAAACAGAAAGCCCGCTATTTGAGTACAGCGTTATCCCGCTTGTCTGCAGAAACCCCACCATTAGACAGTGGAAAAGCACTACGCCAATGGCTCATCCAATTGCCAGGTATTGGACTCAAAACAGCGTCGTGGGTCGCACGTAATTGGTTAGACGCGGACGATGTCGCAATTCTGGATATTCACGTACTGCGTGCGGGTGCGCTGGCGAAGTTCTTTGATGAAAACCTAACGGTAGAGAGGAACTATTTAGAGCTCGAGGAACAATTCATACGTTTTGCTCAGGCTATCGGCACCCGTCCTTCAGAGCTGGATGCCATTATTTGGTTTGAAATGATGTCCTCCCCTCGGACTATTACTCAATTGATGGGGGGGAGTCTAGCCGGAGTTCGTCCGCGCTCGCCGTCCGATGCTCTTGCGGCCAGTTCATCA
The DNA here is from genome assembly GCF_057766305.1 of Methylomonas sp. BG-2. NCBI lineage: Bacteria > Pseudomonadati > Pseudomonadota > Gammaproteobacteria > Methylococcales > Methylococcaceae > Methylomonas > Methylomonas sp. BG-2. The sequence continues at coordinate 1,963 of NZ_JBYMAP010000130.1, forward strand.
AGAGGACGGGGTCGTTCCAACAAAAGCACCTCCGACGCCAGACAAACCCGGTTGTTCGAGTAGTTGACTTACCCAAGGTTCGCCAGTTACCCCCAAAGGACAAAAACTGAGATCAAGGGCTTCTGCAGCGATGGCTAATACCCCAAGCATCACGCCGGCATCTCTCCATACAAGGCTTGCAGAGGCCTCATACTTTGCCGCCGTCATCCCTGGTTCCGCCGCAAGGATGAACAACGTCGCTGATGGAGCAGTTACTATATTCTGCATTGAACTCTTCACTATTGTTGCATCCAGTTTACTGGGCGTTTCGTGTAATACATGTTGATTAGGATCGTAACGGTACCAACACTCTTCTTGGGGTAACAGTACAAGAAGGTGGATGGGATGAATCGCGCCGCCTGATGGGCATGGGCGCCGCGACAAAGGAAACCCTAAGTGGTCACTGCCTAATTCTTGAGTATGGCAAGATATCCAAAGTAAAGCGCCGAGCGAATCCAGACTAATATTGGAAAACTGGCGTCGCGTACGACGACGAAGCAATATATTGATTGCAGATTCTTGTCTTTCCTCGGCAGTAATTGTGAGGGGTAATTGAATTACGTTTCCCTTAGGCCACGTGATAGGCGTATAGCAATTGGGCACTGGACGGGGAAAAGGATTACCCAAGTCCATCCATTCCGCCATCGAGTTCATAAAGCACCTCAAAATACTTATTACATCCTCGACAGTTTGCACACGCAACGTTTGCTTTATGACAGCTGTGTGCCCAACCCAGGATATTTTTAGGAACGTCTGCGTATCGAATCAGTTCAGGAGTGGTCATATCGATTGCGGGAGCTCTAACTGTCATACCTCCTTCTTGGAGAGACAGTAAGGCATTCATGCTCTCCAGAAATTGTATAGTGCCATCTTGATGAGACTTATCGGATTTCACAGAACCAATCCAAATCGTCTTGACGCCCAAAGGTAGGGCTTTCATGGCTGCAAAGGTTAGTAGCATTTGATTTCGATAGGGCCACCAATCGCTGGCAGGGGCATATCCATCTGGAGGTGTACCTGCCATATCTCCCGAGCCTAGAGACCTGCAATCGACACGGACGACATGATGCTCAATGCCCAATTTCTCACAGATAACCTTTGATGCAGTTATCTCTGCCTCGGCGGCGAGCTGTCCGTAATCAATAGTAATACAGTAGTCTGGCCGTTTCCACCAGGCAACGGCCAGTGAATCCATTCCACCCGATAATAATAAAGCAGCACTCATAAACTACACGCGGTCCAAACTGCATGATAGATAGCGCTAACATAGTCATCACACATATGGCATGACGAACCCTGCATCATTTTTTTGTTTTCTTCGGACTCATTCTCACAATAAACGATCACAGGCTTATCTTTGGCGCGCGCGTATCCAATTTCATAAATTGTGCCTGAGTCCATACCGTCGCCAATAGCAAAAATAATGTCCGCTTTCTCGATGCCAACCAAGTCAAGCATCACCACATCATCTGCACTGCCGCAACCCACATCGTGATACGGTGAGAATACTTCAAGCCCCATGTCCGCTAGGTCTTTCCGCACTTGCTCAACGATCCAGAGCTGAGCCAAAGTAAAGAAAGGACCTGCCAAATAGACAACCGGACGGCGCCCTTTTCTGAATGCTTCAGAAGGAACAATTGCTTCTGGAGTGAATGATTCAAATAGTTCAGGTATGGCAAAACCTTTGCTTTGGCAATAGTATGCTGTTGCTCGTGAGGCAAGGTCTGCACTTTCGGCGGCCGATTTCCCTTCCTCCATCCATCGCAATGCAAAATGTGCGGCAAAGTTATCCCCGGAACCTATTTTCCATACGGAGCGCGATCGATAGGCTGGAACTAGATTAGTTGACTTACCATCATGAACCAAAGCACCCAGTGGACCGCATTTAATGACTACAACTTGAGCATGACCATCAAGAATCAATGATTTGGCAATTGAGTCAGCTGATGTACTTTCCCCGCCACTCAATAACCGGGCCTCGCGATAATTAAGAATCAGAGCAAGTTCGTCTGCCGTAGATCCGTTTTGATGAAATGGCTCAGGCTTTGCCGGGCTCTGCGGGTCGTAAACAACTCTCTTGCCGTGAACAGATGCGCTGCCTTCCAGCATGCCGAAGCGTAAAACCTGTTCAGCCTGTACGCGTAGCGAAGATTGACGACTACCAAAACTATAAATGCGAGGAGTGGCTAAACCGTGGTCGTAATCAAAAAGGGTAGATTTTGGAATGCTTTCCCCTGAGAACTTAAACCCTTCAATGGCTGCTCGAGAAATTAATACCGGCTCAGTTATGGAATCATAATAAGTATGTAGTTCAACAAAGATCCCCATTGCCGCCATGGCGGATGCGGCTCGTCCTGCTGATCCGTATACCTCTTGCCACGCTGGTCGCATGCAGCGTTCACGATACACCCCGCCGACAACGGCGATAGCGTAAGTATTATCTATAGTTGAATTCATTGAGGACTAACACGCACACGGATTTGACCGTCGTTCTTTTCGGTGACTCTAGCAACGTACCGAGTGCCGCCCGCCAAACATTCAAGCAGCCGTCGTGTTTTCGGAGATGCCAACCCACCTGCAACCTTACCCTTATAGAATGCAACGACTACTGTGGTAGTCCCAATTGGCTGTGCCGAAATATCCAGCAGATCGCCAACTGAAATGTCCGAAATAACATCGGGTTTGGGGGAGCTAAGTTGTGTGTCAATTACTAACGTTTCACAACTTTCTTCACCTTCCCAAAAGCCGCTTCCAACGCCACTACTTCCATTCGATCCTGACATTTATTGTCCTCTTCATCGGTTAAAAATCGTAAATAATTGGTATATCTGGATTTGTGTTTTGGTGGTACAGGTTGCTTCTTGGCTTTGTGTTTGTTGGAGTCAAGAGTAAGCGGCCATAGTAGCTAATAGGTGAATGACAATTTCATCCGTACTCAGTCGCAAAAAGCGCTCATAATATAAGGTAGTAATTGCAAAATTGCCATAGTCGCATTTATTGGCCCTGAAATCTTGTTCAGTCGCATAATACGTTCCGGTTTACACCGCCGCCAACCAGCGCCGCGGCCGATGCGGTATGGTGCGGCGCTCGAAACGGCGGTTGCCGCCAGCGGCCGACGTCCAAACCTTGGTCGCTGACCGAGGCGATCGCCGCCGTTTCCTGCGCTTGCTGTTCGCTGAGTTCCGGCAAAATCGTCGGCAAGCGCGCCGCCAACATCGACTTGCCGGTGCCGGGAGGGCCCAGCATCAATAAATTGTGGGCGCCGGCGGCGGCAATTTCCAGCGCGCGTTTGACGTGGAATTGCCCATGAACGTCGGCAAAATCGATGTCGAAGGCGGAAGCGGGCAAGCCCAATGCAAAGGGCGCGGAATCGATGGCTTGCCGGCCGGTCAGATGCGCGCAGATTTCCAGCAAAGTACGGGCGGGCAGTAATGCCGCGTCTTGGATCAGGCCGGCTTCGGCGGCGCAGGCTGCAGGTAGAATCAGTTGCCTGGCGGCGTTGCGGCAATGAATCGCGACCGGAAGCGCGCCGGGTATCGGCCGCAATTCGCCGCCCAGAGCCAATTCACCGATGCATTCGTATTCGTGAAGCGCGGTTTTCGGGATTTGGCCCGATGCGGCCAGAATACCCAGCGCGATAGCCAGATCGAAACGGCCGCCTTCCTTGGGCAAATCGGCCGGCGCCAGATTAACAGTGATCCGCGCGACCGGAAACTCGAATTGCGAATTGACGATCGCGCCTCTTACCCTATCCTTGCTTTCCTTGACGGCGGTTTCAGGCAAGCCGACGATGTTCAGTGCCGGCAAGCCGTTGGCGACATCGACTTCGACGGTGACCAGCGGGGCGTCTATGCCGGTGCGGCCCCGGCTGTACACCACTGCCAGCGACATCGGCTCAGTCTTTGGGCAGCCGTTGCTCCAACTCGGCGACGCGTTTTTCCAAGTCTTCAAGCTTGGCGCGCGTTTTGGCCAGCACGGCTTTTTGGACTTCGAATTCCTCGCGGCTGACCAAATCGAGTTTGGACAGGGCGCTTTGCAACAAGGCATGGATGTTTTTCTCCATGTCGTCCTTCAGGTTGTGCAAGCCCGGCGGGATAGCGTTTGAAATACGGTCGGCAAGGTTATCGATGGTCTTGGTATCGAACATGGCGGTTACTCTTCTTGGTGTGGATCGGAAAAGGGCTGGTGGTCGCGGCAAATCTTTTCGGTATCGCCGCGCGCCAGCGGTTGTTCAGTGAGGCCGCAATGGTAATGGTTGGCCTCGACGGCAAAATGCCGACAAGAGCGGCACAGCCCAAAACTCTTGGAGTTATTGACTTTTTGCAGCACGCTCAGCGTGGCCCGCAACGCCTGACCTATCGTCTCGAACTCGCGTTCGCTGAGTTGGGTTTCGGCGTGCTTAAACACATCCAGCGGTTTTAAATCCTCCAGCAAAGCGTAGCCGCTTTCGGTCAGCGTCAAGTGTACTACCCGGCCGTCCACCGCATCGGTGGTTTTCTCCAAGTAATGCCGCCGCTCCAGAATCTGGATGGTCTGGGATACCGTGCCCTTGGTCAAGCCCAGGTATTCCGCGACCGCCGCATGGGTGTTGCTGTAATGATTGCATTTGGCCAAATAGTCCAACACTTGACCATGCACCGGCTGCAAGCCGATCGCCGCGTATTTTTTGCGCTCTTCCGAGCGCAATATGGCGCTGATACGCTCTATCAGCTTAAAAGTCTCTAATTCCTGCATTGTTTCGATTCTAACACAGGCACTCGCACGCGGTGTGGTTGGCGCGGATAGCCGGACCGGATTCCCGCCCGATACCGAATTGCCCGCACCGGTTCCCGAGGCGGCGGGCTATACTGGCGGCTTCTATCCACCCGATCGGAGGCCGCCATGCAGAAAATTACCGTCAACCAGCCGGTCGTCGAAATCGACGGCGACGAAATGACTCGGATCATCTGGCACTTCATTAAGGACCAACTGATACTGCCCTATCTGGATTTGCCGATCGCATACTATGACCTGAGTATTACTCATCGCGACGCCACCGAAGACCAAGTGACTATCGACGCCGCCCATGCCATTAAAAAACACGGCGTCGGCATCAAATGCGCCACCATCACGCCGGACGAAGCGCGGGTCGAGGAATTCGGCTTGAAGAAAATGTATAAATCGCCGAATGGGACCATTCGAAACATCCTGGATGGTACCGTGTTTCGCGAGCCGATCATTTGCAAAAACGTACCGAGACTGGTGCCGAACTGGACTCAGCCGATTTGCATCGGCCGGCACGCGTTCGGCGACCAATACCGCGCCACCGATTTCGTCACCAAGGGCAAGGGCAAGTTGAAGATCAGTTTTACCCCGGACGACGGCAGCCCAGAGCAAAGCTTCGAGGTCTACCACTTCGATGGCGACGGCGTGGCCTTGGCGATGTACAACACCGACGAATCGATCGCCGGCTTCGCCCGCAGCTGCTTCAACGTCGCGCTGGACCGGGGCTGGCCGCTATACCTGTCCACCAAAAACACGATCCTGAAAAAATACGATGGCCGCTTCAAAGACATTTTCGAACAGATTTACCAGGACGAATATAAAGCCCAATTCGCCGCCAAAGGTATTGTTTACGAGCACAAATTGATCGACGACATGGTCGCCTCGGCGCTGAAATGGAATGGCGCTTTCGTGTGGGCCTGCAAGAACTATGACGGCGACGTGCAGTCCGATACCGTTGCTCAAGGCTTCGGGTCGCTGGGATTAATGACTTCGACGCTGGTCACGCCGGACGGCAAAATCATGGAGGCCGAAGCGGCTCACGGTACCGTCACCCGCCACTACCGCATGCATCAGCAGGGTAAGCCGACCTCGACCAACCCGATCGCGTCGATCTTCGCCTGGACGCGCGGTCTGGCTTTTCGCGGCAAATTGGATGGGAATGCCGAGCTCATTCGCTTTTGCGAATTGCTGGAAATAGTATGCGTCGATACCGTGGAAGCCGGCTACATGACCAAGGATTTGGCTTTGTGCATTCATGGCGACAACTTGAACGAGGGCCAGTATCAGACAACCGAAGCGTTTCTGGAAACCTTGCGGGGTCGGCTGGAACGGCGTTTGGCCGAGTGAGTGCTCGGGGCGTGGCTCGATGGTTGCGTTTTTCCGCGTGGGGCGCGGTGTTTAAGGTTTGGAACGGTCGCGGTAGTCCAGTTTTGCCGCTGCCGGCGCGGCTTCGCTTGGTGGGGCGGGAGACGCGTCGGCGATGATCCGGATGCCGGACTATTCGGTCTCCATCTCCGGCGGTAGCGTTTCCGCCGGGCTGATGGAATCGGCCGGGGCCATCAGGCCGTCGAACAGCGGCAAATAGGCTCTTGCCGCCGATTTCGCCGCTTGATCCATTTTTCGATAATTGGCCAACACTTCCAGGCCGAACGGCGTCAGCTTGGCGCCGCCGCCGTGTCGGCCGCCCTTGGCGGCATGGACCAGCGGTTTGACAAAGCTGCGGTTCATCACGTCAACCAGCAGCCAGGCGCGCCGATAGCTCATGTTCATCGACTTGCCGGCGGCGTTGATCGAACCGGTGGATTGGATGGCTTCCAGCAGATCGGCCTTGCCCGGACCCATCGCGATTTCGCCGCCGTGCATCAAGCGCACGGTCAGTTTCAGGGTGGGATCGGCGCTGCCGGTTTTGCTGTCGTTCGCACTCATGTGCATTCTGAAAGGGCGGCTTATTCGACGTTCTGTATCTGCTCGCGCATTTGCTCGATCAGGACTTTCAAGTCTATCGAGATTTGCGTCATTTCCCGGTCGGCGGATTTGGAGCCCAGCGTATTGGCTTCGCGGTTCATTTCCTGCATCAGGAAGTCCAGGCGGCGGCCCGCCGGCTCCGGCAGTTTCAGCGTGCGTTGGACCTCGGCGACGTGGGTTTCCAATCGATCCAGTTCCTCGGCGACGTCCAGCTTTTGCGCCAGCAGCACCAGTTCCTGCTCCAGACGGTCGAAGTTGGGATCGGCCACCATTTCCACGACGCGACTGGTCAGCTTGCCGCGCAAGTTGTGCAAGACATCCGGCATGCGTTTGTGCGCGGCTTCGACCAGCAGCGAGATCTTCTGACAACGATCGTCGATCAACTGGGCCAGTTGCGTCCCTTCGCGAGCGCGGGTATCCAGCATTTTTTCCAGCGTAGCGTTCAGTAATTGCAGGATCAGCTCGCGCAACGCATCCTTGTCGATTTCGGTTTCCTGTTGCACGCCGGGAAAGCTCAAGACTTCCAGCGCCGAGAAGGGTTGAGGGTTGGCCATTGCCGTTTCGATGTCGGCGGTCACGCTCAGCAGCTTGCGTACGAATTCGTGGTTGACGTGCAAGGTTTGTTCGCCGATTTGTTTTTTGTAACCGAGCGAGCATTCGATCTTGCCGCGTTTGAGTTTTTCCGAGATCAGACGCCGGACCTCGGCTTCGGCAAAGCGCAAGCGTTCCGGCAATTTGACGCTGACGTCGCTGTAGCGGTGGTTGACCGAACGCAGCTCGCACAATAATGTCAGGTTGTCGGCGCTCAGTTCGCCGTCCGCGAAAGCGGTCATGCTTCTAATCATTTTTCACCTATAATCCAGAGCCTCAACCCGCGTTGCTTGCCCATGGCCGAATACTACGATCCCGAAACCTATCCTAAGCAGTGGAATTACCTGCAATCGGGCACCATTATAGATCAGTACATGATCGAGCGGGAATTGGCGCATGGCGGCTTCAGTTCGGTGTATCTGGCGCGGCAGATGGCCGATCAGATGCAAGTGGCGATCAAGGAATACCTGCCGCGCAAGCTCGCGCATCGCACTTGGAACAATGTGGTCGTGCCCAATAGCGACGAAGCCAAGGCGTTGTTCATGCGCGGCCGGGCCTTGTTTTTCGAGGAAGCCAAGGTGTTGGCGATGCTTAAGCACCATAATATCGTGGACGTCATCAATTTCTTTCAGGCCAACGATACCGTCTACATGGTGATGGCCTACGATTACGGCGTCACCCTCGACAAAATTCTGCACAAACGCTTGTTGCCGATCACCGAAGAGTTCCTGTTGACCGTGTTCAGGCAATTGCTGACCGGCATTGAGGTGGTGCATCACAAGGGGCTGGTGCATTTGGACATCAAGCCCGCCAACATCTTGATCCGCAGCGGCAATGACCCGTTGTTGCTGGATTTCGGGGCAATTCGCAAGATTTCGCTATCGCCGCAACGGAGCCGCGCCAAGGTGCTGACCAACGGGTATTCACCGATCGAACAATACGATAGCCAAGGGAGTCTGGGGCCTTGGTCCGACCTCTACGCGGTGGGTGCGAGTATGCGCGCCTGCCTGGATTGCCGGATTCCGATGTCCTCGCCCGACCGGGTTAAGCAAGACGATTTGCCGCCGGCGGTCAAAGCCTTCAAGCGTCGCTACCCGGAATATCTGCTGAAGGCCATCGACTGGGCGATGGCGGTGTTTCCGGAACACCGCCCGCAAACCGTCGCGCAAATGCAGGCCGCGCTAAACCCGTCCGGTTGACGTTGCCGGTACGCAAATCTCGAACCAGTGCGCCTCCGGCTGAAGGTAAGGCAACGCCAGTTTGCCCGGACTTCAAGCCACCAATAACACGCGGTAGACTATTCGGCTGGCTGAATTCGCTGCCATTTTCGGGCCCGAGATTGGTATGTCGAGCGGAAGAACGTTTTCGCCCCGGAACCCAAGTATCGCGGACTATTTTTGACACTCACAGTAACTCTTCAAGGGACCTTCAATGACAGAAGAATTCGCCGACCGCTTTGCCGCCGACTGGTTGCAAGCCTGGAACAACCGCGACCTGGAACGTATCCTGGACCACTATGCCGACGCAATCGAGTTTACCAGCCCGTTTGTGCAGGCTTTGCTGGGCGAAACAAGCGGAACGATCGCGGGCAAAGCGGCCTTGCGGGACTATTTCCGGGCCGGCCTGAGCAAATATCCCGATTTGCAATTCACGCTATTGCACGCGCTGCCCGGCGTTGCTAGCCTGACCCTGATTTACCGTAGCGTTAACGATCTATTGGCCGCCGAAGTCATGGAAATCGGCGAGGATGCCAAAATCATCCGGGTCAACGCGCATTACCGGCGTTAGCGGTCCGCATTCATCCCAGTTTACTCGTCAGGAGCGTATTCGACATGAGTCTTAGCTTAGTCATCGGCAACAAAAAATATTCGTCCTGGTCGTTGCGGCCTTGGTTGTTTTTGAAGTTTCACGACATCGAATTTCAGGAAGTGCGTATCCCGTTATACCAAACCGGTTCCAAGGCCGAAATTCAGCGTTACTCCGCGGCCGGCAAAGTGCCGGTGTTGCGCGACGGCGAGCTGCCCATATGGGATTCGCTGGCGATATTGGAATATTTGGCCGAGCGTTTTCCGCAAACCCGTGGTTGGCCGGAAGACTTCGCCGAAAGGGCGCTGGCGCGGGCCTTGGCGGCCGAAATGCACAGCGGTTTCATGCCGCTACGCGAGCATTGCGGCATGAATGTCAGTCGCCAGCCCGCCGCCAAAGCCTTACCCGAGGCTGCAAGGGCCGACGCGGCAAGGATAGACGCGATCTGGCGCGAATGCCGGCAACGTTACGCCGAGCGCGGACCTTGGCTGTTTGGCCGCTTTACGATCGCAGATGCGATGTACGCGCCGGTGGTGCTGCGTTTTCAAGCTTACGCCCTGCCCCACGGACCGGAATCGCGTGATTATATCGAAACCGTGTTGGCGGAACCCGCCATGCAAGAATGGGTCGCTGCCGGCCGCGCCGAAACCGAGGTATTGCCTCAGTTCGAATAAGCCCTGATAGCGATAGGCCGGAAGAAACCGGCAACGCGCCGTTAGAAAAGCCGGTGTTTTGCGATCGCGCGGCTCTTAACAATGTTGTACACGAATGCCAGAGCGGGCGTTAGTCGCCGATGACGCCGGCTACCGGTGGTTTTGGCCGCGAGGCACGCGCGCTGTTCATCAACACAATAGAGCCGATGATGATCGCCGACGCCCCCAGAATACGAGGCGTCAGCGGCTCGTGAGCGAACCAATTCCCCAAAAATACCGCGACCAGCGGATTGACGTAGGCATAGGTCGCGACCAGCGAGATCGAGGCGTTCTGCAACAACCACGCATATGACGCGAAACCGATC
>NZ_JBYMAP010000131.1:0-12064 GCF_057766305.1 Methylomonas sp. BG-2
CGCCGAAGGCATGGCAAATCAACGCAACCCCTAGGATATCGCCCGGCCCGTACTCCAGTACGTCTTTACCTTGGATGAATCGTCCGAAGCTTGTTTCGTCCATTCCCCATTCGCGCGCATAATCGGTGACGCAGGCCAGGAAGTAATCGGCGATGTCGGTGCTAAGACCCTCGTCGCTACCCCGTCCGGTTTGAGCGGTCAGCTTAACGTAGTAGCCGGGGGCAAGCCGGGCAATCTGGTTGGTCATGACGGCCTTAAAAATCAAAAGCGCGTCGTTTTTCAGATTTTCACTATACACCGCTCACCCCTTTGCCGGATTCGAATTGCAGATGTTCAGGTTACGGCGCCCAATACAACTCCACCGGAACCTTATCTTGGTGTAACAACGCCCGGATCGGCATGTCTTCGATAGGGCCGTCCTGTTGGGCCTTGCCGAAGATGGCCAATTTGTCCTCGCCGGTGAACAGGATAATGATGCGGTCGGTGTTCAGCAAGGCATTGCGGGTCAGCGTCATGCGTTCGGTATTGGGTCCGGTGATTTCGCTGGGCGTGGCGTTGATCGCCGCGGTCAATTGGTCGTTGTCCTCGCGCAACGCGTCGGCCAAGCCTTCGGCGTGGGGGAACAACGACGCGGTGTGGCCGTCGGCGCCCATGCCGACGATCGCCAGCGTGAACGGATTGGGCAGGCTGCGGTAGCGGATTTCGGTCTCGGCTTGGCCGGCGGCCGCGGTCGCGGCCGAATTTTTCATGCCGACAAATTCGACATTTTTAGCGTTATTGATCAACAAACTGCGGCGTATCAGCGCTTCGTTACTGGCGGCGTGTTGATCGTCGACCCAGCGTTCGTCAACCAGACCGATCCGGATTTTTTTCCAGTTCATGTCGGCTTTGGACAATGCTTCATAGAGCGGTGCCGGGGTGGTGCCGCCGGAAACCAACAACGTGGCCAGACCGTGTTTGCTGATGCCTTCGGCCAAAACGTCCTGACATTCGGCCGACAAGGCGGTCAGCAGGTGGGCGCGGTTTTCAAAAAAGAATTCTCTAACCATGATCTTAAAACTCTCGATGGGTGTGATGCGTGTAATTATTCTTCCCAAGCGCGGCCGTCGCGGGCCAGCAGCGCGACCGATGCGATCGGCCCCCAACTGCCGGCCGGATAGGATTTGGGCGCGCTATGACTGTGGGCCCAAGCGTCCTGGATCGAGTCGACCCAGGTCCAAGCCTGTTCGATTTCCTCGCGGCTTAAAAACAGCGTTGGATTGCCGCGCAGGGCTTCCAGAATCAGCTTTTCGTAACCGCCGAAGATACTGTTTTTCTTAAAGGTTTCGGAAAAGCTCAAGTCCAGCTTGGTTTGCTGTAATTTGATGTTGCCGTCGATGCCCGGCACCTTGTTCAACATCACCACGTCAACGCCTTCGTTGGGCTGTAAGTGAATGACCAGCTTGTTGGCCGGTAGTTCGCGGAAGCTGTCCTTGAAAATGTTGTGCGGCAGTTGCTTGAAATTGACGACGATTTCGGTGCGTTTGTTAGGCATGCGCTTGCCGGTGCGCATGTAAAACGGCACGCCGGCCCAGCGCCAGTTATCGATGTCGACCCGAATCGCCACAAAGCTTTCGGTGGTGCTTTCCTTGTTGGCGCCGTCTTCCTCCAGATAACCGGGCACCGCCGAGCCTTTGATGAATCCGGCCGTGTATTGGCCGCGCACGGTTTTTTCCTCGACGTTACGGACCGTGATCGGCCGCAGCGACTTCAAGACCTTGATTTTCTCCATGTGGATGCTTTCGGCCGACAAGTCGGCCGGCGGTTCCATCGCCACGAAGGTCAGGATTTGCAGCAAGTGGTTTTGCAGCATGTCGCGGAGCTGGCCGGTCTTGTCGAAGTATTCCCAGCGGCCTTCGATACCGATGTCCTCGCCGACCGTGATTTGAATATGGTCTATCGTGTTGTGATTCCAGTTGGTCGTGAAGATCGAATTGGCGAAACGTAGCGCCAGCAGGTTGAGTACCGTTTCCTTGCCCAGGTAATGGTCGATGCGGTAAACCTGGTCCTCGTGGAAGACATCGGCGACGACGTCGTTGATTTCCTTGGACGATTTCAAATCGTTGCCGATCGGTTTTTCCATCACCATCCGCGATTCCGGCGTCAGCACGCCGCAGCTTTGCAAACCTTGGCAGATGTTTTTGAACAGAAACGGCGCGACCGCGAAATAATTGACCATCACTCGCTTTTCGGCATCGACCGCGGCATTCAATAGGCGGTATTGGTCGGGTTGGGTCAGGTCGATTTTCAAATACGACAGACGCTGCGAAAAGCGCTGCCAGATCTCTTCGTTGATCGCGTTGTTCAAAAAAGCCAGCAGGCTTTTGTGAGCGATTTCGACGAAGCCGGCACTGGTTTCGTCCAGCCTATCGACGCCGATGATGCGGGTATCCGGTTCCAGCAGATTGGATTTTTCCAGACGGTATAGCGAGATCAGCAATTTGCGCTTGGACAAATCGCCCAGTGCGCCGTAGATCACCAGGTCGCAGGGTTTATAGGAATTGTTTTTCATTGAGGGTACCGAAAACCAAGAGAGTGTGGTCGCCGACCGACCCGGCGTTTGATTCGGCTCGTCGTTCTGAAACAGCCGGCCGCGCATCGTGGCGAAAATGCGCCCATTATAATGGCTCAGACCGGCGCCAAACAAGGCTTTCGGCTGGAGGTCGCGATTTTGCTGGGTTTGTCGATAGCTCGGTCGCGGCGTTTCAGCCAAACATTTCGGTGGTATAGCGCTGGATTTTCATAGTGGTTGACCAGTAATCGGCCGGTAGGCCGGCTTTACGTTTTAGATGACGGAGAAACTCGGCCGGGTCCGGCAGCTCCTCCCATACCGACGGTAGAAAAGTGCCGCGGCGGCCGGCATCACTGAGAATCAGACCGTCGATGCCGGGCCGAAGTTGGGCGATCAGGTCGGCTTCGGATTTGAAAAAGAGCGGTTCGGGCGGACTCAGTACCGAAATATGCAAAGTCAGCCCGGTCGATTCCGCCGCCGTCACCGGTGGGAAGCGGGAATCGAGGAAAGCGGCGGCATAGGCGTTCTCGGCGACGTCTTCGGCCAGCGGCCGCGCGGCTTCCAGGCGACCGATGCACCCGCGTAGCCGGCCGGACAATTCCAGCGTCACGAAGGTCGCCGCCGGCTGGATCAAGTTCACCGGAAAATCAGCCGGATTGACCGGCAACGGCCGGCCATGCGCGAGGCCGTGGGCAATGGAGGCCCGCGCCAGAGCCAGCAAGCGGCCGCGTTCGTTTTCAGTCAACGACATAGGCACCGTAACCGACCACTCGGGCTTTGTCGCCGGCGGTATCGCCGGAATTGCGCAAATCGATGGTCTTGATCGATAGCCCCTTGTCGCGCAGCAGCTTCAGCAAGCCGTTGACGCCGATCTTGCCGCATGCGGCATCGCCGACAATCTCGTCGAAGCGGAGCGCTTCGATCAAGCGGCTGGTTTCGTGGTCGCGCTGGCGCGCGGTCGCGTAATCGTGGTAGTGGCTGAGGTCGGAGCTGATCACCAACAGGGTTTCGTCGCCGCCCCACAGCCGTTCCAGCACGCTTGCGACTTGGGCGGGCTCGGCGTCGCCGGCGACGATGGGGATTACTTTGAACGCATCCAGAACCGTCTGCAGAAAAGGCAGATGCACTTCCAGACTGTGCTCCAGCGTATGCGCTTGTTCCAGGTATTCGATGAACGGAAATTGCAACAATTCGGCGATCGCATCCTGATCGACCGGCACATCGCCCAGCGGTGTACTATAGGCGTGAGCCCGGCTAACCGCTAAACCGCGAAAAGCGACTTGGTGCGACGGGCCGATCAGCACGACCCGGCGAATTTGTTGGGCGGCCGGCGCCAAGCGCGCGTAAGCGGTGGCGGCGACCGGACCGGAGTAGATATAACCGGCGTGCGGCACGATCATGGCCTTGGGTACCTTATCGCCGTGATCGGCGGCTCGCAGATAAGCGTCCACCGCGTCGTGTAATTGTCGGGGATCGGCCGGGTAGAAGCGGCCGGCCACCGCGGGTTTTCTGTTCATGGGCTGATCCTTGTAACTGTTATTGATACGATCAGACGGGCAAGGCTCCGAAACGGATTGGGCCGTGATTCAGGCTTGCGCTAATCAGTATAGCCGCAGCAAGCGACTGTGGTTTTCGATCAAGGGTTCCAGGAGAGCGGCGATGACGACATTCCTCAGCAACGATACCGTGACGACTCGCTACTGGCATGCGCTCGACGACGGCCGAATCCAATGCGATTTATGTCCGCGCTACTGCAAATTGCACGAGGGCCAGCGCGGCTTGTGTTTCGTTCGGCAGTACCTGGATGGTCAAATCGCGATGACCAGCTACGGCCGGTCCAGCGGTTTTGCGATCGATCCGATTGAAAAAAAGCCGCTGAATCATTTCTTGCCCGGCACGCCGGTGTTTTCGTTCGGTACCGCCGGTTGCAATCTGGCTTGCAAGTTTTGCCAGAACTGGGACATCAGCAAATCCCGGGAAATGGATACCTTGATGAGCAGGGCCGGACCGGAAACCATTGCCAAGCTGGCATTGGAACGCGGTTGCCGCAGCGTGGCCTACACCTATAACGATCCGGTGATTTTTCACGAATACGCCATCGATACCGCTCAAGCTTGCCGCGAGTTGGGTTTGAAGTCGGTCGCGGTGACGGCCGGTTACGTTTGCGCCGAACCGCGCGCCGAGTTTTACCGATACATGGACGCGGCCAATGTCGATCTGAAAGCCTTTAGCGAGGATTTCTACCACAAGATTACCGGCGGCCATTTACAGCCGGTCCTGGATACCTTGCTGTACCTGAAACACGAAACCCCGATTTGGTTTGAGCTGACGACGCTGCTGATTCCCGGCGAGAACGACGGCGAAGCCGAACTGGAAGCGATGACCCAGTGGGTCGTCGAACATTTGGGGGCGGAGGTGCCGATGCATTTCACCGCTTTCCATCCGGATTGGAAGATGACCGACAAGCCGCGCACGCTGCCGTCGAGCTTGTTACGCGCCAGGCGGATTGCCATCAAGAATGGCGTTCGTTACGCCTATGTCGGTAACGTGCATGATAAGGCGGCTGAAAGCACCTATTGCCACCAATGCGGCGAATTGTTGATAGGTCGGGATTGGTACGTGTTGTCGGATTGGAATCTGGATACGGCCGGTCGCTGCCGTTTTTGCGGCACCGCTTGCGCCGGCCTGTTCGAAGCGGCGCCCGGAGATTGGGGCGCCAAACGGATCGCGGTGAGTCTGTAAGTCGGCCGGCGATACCCGCGCCGGCCGTTGGCGCGGTCAGCGGTAAACCACGCCGGGCTTGCCGTCGCCGGCGATGATTTCGCCAATCGTAAACGCGGTCTCGCCTTGCCGGCCGAGTGTCTCCAAGGTGGCGGCTTCATCGGCGGCCGCCACGCATACGATCATGCCGACGCCGCAGTTGAAGGTGACCAGCATATCTTCCCGCGCCACATTGCCCTGTTGTTGCAGCCATTGAAAAATCGGCGGGAATTGCCAACTGGCCAGATCGATCTCGGCATTGAGTCCCCGTGGCAAGACGCGGGGCAGGTTCTCGGTGATACCACCGCCGGTAATGTGCGCCATCGCGTGCACCGGGACGGTTTCCAGCAGCTTTAGCAATGGCTTGACGTAGATGCGGGTTGGGGTCAGCAGGGTTTCGCCCAGGGGGTTGCCGTTGACCGAGTCGGTCCAGGCCAAGCCGCTACGCGCGACGATTTTGCGGATCAGCGAGTAACCGTTGGAGTGCGGGCCGGATGCAGCCAGACCGATCAGTTTGTCGCCGACTTGAACTTGGCTACCGTCGATGATGCGGGATTTTTCGACGATGCCGACGCAAAAACCGGCCAAGTCGTAGTCGCCGTCGGCGTACATGCCCGGCATTTCGGCGGTTTCGCCGCCGACCAGCGCGGCGCCGGCCTGTTCGCAGCCGCGGCCTATGCCTTCGATGACGCTGGCGGCGGTATCGACTTCGAGTTTGCCGGTCGCGAAATAGTCCAGGAAAAACAGCGGCTCGGCGCCTTGTACGACGATGTCGTTGACGCACATCGCGACCAGATCGATGCCGACCGTGTGGTGGATGCCGGTGTCGAGCGCCAATTTCAATTTGGTGCCGACGCCGTCGGTGCCGGAAACCAGCACCGGTTGTCGATAGCGATCCAGCGGTAATTCGAACAACGAACCGAAACCGCCCAGCCCGGCCATTACGCCGGCGTTGCGGGTCTTGGCGGCGATCGGTTTGATGCGCTCGACCAAGGCGTTGCCGGCTTCGATATCGACGCCGGCGCTTTTGTAATCCAGGCGGTCTGTGGGTTGTTCGCTCAAGGTTGGCCTCTTTTAAAGTTCAGATGGAATCGACCGATATTGTACTATATCCGAAATGTGACATTGTCAGGGTGGGCTAGTGAGATCAGCATTTAAGAAGGTCGGCCGGGCCGTGTTGGTAGCCGGTGCGTTGATCGCGCCGTCGGTCGAAGCGGTTGAGGTCAAGGGCTTGTACGAGATCGAATTGGTCGCTCGCGGCCAGTCCGCCGACGATAGGATTCAGGTGATCAAGCAAGGTTTGTACGCGGTGCTTAGCCGGGTGCTGGTCTCCGACGACATATCCAAGATTCCGGCGGTGCAGCAGGCCTTGAGCGTGGCTCAGAATTACGTCAAGCAATTCCAGTTTTCGCTGATTTCCGCCGACGAATCGATGGATAATGAAGCCCGCTTGGCGCGCATCGAGTTCGACGAGGATCAGGTGATGCAAGTGATGCGCGACAGCCATGTCGGCATTTGGAGCGAAATCCGCCCGGAAACCCTGGTTTGGCTGGTGGTCGATCAGGGCGGCAATCGCCAATTTTACAATGCCGACACAATGCCGGAATTGGAGAGCGCGCTGGCGTTCGCGGCGAAGGTCAAGGGCATTCCGATGATCTTCCCGATGTTGGATCTGGAGGAACAGCAAAGGATCACGGTCAGCCAGGTGTTGAGCGCCGATTCGCGCGGTTTGTTGGCGGCGTCGGCCCGTTACGAAGTGACCTCGGTGATGGCTGGGCGCATCGTCGACAAGGGGGCGTGCTGGCAGGGCGAGTGGGCGTTTTACTTCGACGGCAAGATCAAACAGTGGAACAGTCCCTGTCAACCGTTGAAAGCGACGGCCGTGGCCGCCGCCCAGGGCGCTTATGACGTGCTTTCCAACTATTACGGCGTCAAGCCTTGAGTTAACCGGCTATCAGGCTATAAATCCCGTAGGCGCCGCCGTAGCTGGACAGAAAGTAGAATAAGGACATTACCAGCGAAGCCGGCCGGTTGATCATCAATACGTCCTTAAAGATTTGGGCGATCATCAGCATATCCCACAGGAAAAACACCGCCAATGCCGAGTAGCTCAGCGCGTCCTCGGCCACCGTGACCCAAAATACGATGGGTACCAAAAAAATCCCCACCACGTTTTCACAGAACAAGATGGCGCTAGCAACTTGAACGTAAGTCTGGAATGTACCGTTCAAACCCAGCACCAACGCGATAAATCCCAAGGTCAGGCCGGTTTCGATCAGCACTTCGAAGATGGTTTCAAAGTCGTCCGACATGTTGAATTTGATGAAAAACACCATGCCGAAATAAAAATAAATGTTGTGCTTGAAAAAGCGCGTGGAACTGGGCAGTTCCAGTGCGGAAACATTTAACCAGCACAGCGGGAGATAGTATCTGATCAGTTCCATGGCGACGGGACCGTGGCGGGTTTAGCGTTCCTCGATGGCGTAGGCGTCCAAGTCGTGCCGATACTCTTGCTGGCTGTGACTGAATTGGTCGTTCAGCGCCTGCACCAGATCCTTGCTTTGTTCGATCAGGCCGGCCAGCTTCTTGCGGTTTTTTTTGTTTTTGCCGACCGGGTCGGTGATCGGCAGCACCATCCGCCAGAAACTTTGGCTTTTTTCGAATAATGCCGCCAGATCTTCAGTCAGATTCAGTTGTTTCTGACGTTTATGTAACTGCTTAATGATGAATTTGGCATGCACCCGGCTGACGATCAAATGCATCGGCGTCAGCAGCGCGATCAGTGCGATCGCGATAGCAGGACCAATGAACGGGTCGAAGATCAGCTCCAGAATGCCGACGGCAATTTCGGCGAACAGCGCTAGCATGATGATAAAACCGAGCACAATCAGCGTCGTGGCGTTGCAGCGTTCTTTCCAGGTCGTCAGCGAGGCTTCGACTTCCGGCAGAATCAGGTCGTCGATGGCTCGGATGCTGTCCTGCAGCGTGGCCAACACTCGGTAGGAACGGTCGCTAGCCAAATTGGCGATACGTTGGTCGAGCGCCGCGCCATCGCTGTTTTGGCTCAACACCACGAACTGGCCGGTGTGTATGCCCAGTTCGGCCAAGCGGCGTTGCCAGGCATTGGCGATATCCTGGCTTTTGGCCGGGTCCAGGCCGATTTCGGAGTGATCGATCACAAACACGAATTTATTGGAATCTTGCTGGGCGACGATTTCGGCCAGCGCGGCTTTATTCAGTTCGGCATCGGCTTCGAACAAATCGGTGAACACCAGCACCAGATCGGAAATATCCAACACGTATTTGCGCAGCATCGCGGTGACGGCATTTTCGGTGGTAGTGCTCAGCACCGGCGTGTCGATAACCAGCTTGCCTTTCAATTTAGGGCTGTTGACCGTCACCAGCTCCAGATGACCGTTTAGTTTGCCGCCCTCTCCGGGCAGGACTTGTTCCATCGCTTGGCCGATTCTGTAAAAGGGCAGGCGGTGGTCGGCGTCCAGCGCGGTACCCGGCAGCGTGGCGCCGGCGGCTTGCGGTGTGTATTGCAAGACCGTGAATTTATGGCGAACAGTGTGGAGCGGCGAGTTGAGGTATCGGGCCAGGAAGTCCGATTTGGCCGGGGAGTAGCCGCCCAGCGTACTGATGACAGGCCACCAGGTCGTTTTGCGGGCGGTGCTTTCCTCGGCGTCGATCAACCCCATATCGAATTCGATTTGGTCCAACTCCTGGAACAGTCTTGCGGTTTTTTGCAGGACAGGGTCGGCTGCCGCGAATTGTTTTTCTAAGTTTATCAGGTATTTGCTTGCCGTTTTGTCCGCCATGTGCTGTGAACCTTTATTATAAGTGGCTAGAGGTTGATCGATCGGCCGGAGTATACACCGACGACATTTAAACGGATAAAAATTCCTGGCGGGGAAGGGTGGGCGACCCTGTAACGGGGGCGCCCGGACGCGGTAAGCGGATTATTCCTTGATATCCAACTCCTTGATTTTTCGGGTCAGCGTATTACGACCGTATCCGAGTAATTGAGCAGCCTCGTGTTTGCGGCCGTGAGTATGTGTCAGTGCCGATTCGATCAGCAAGGTTTCCACCGAAGGAATCGCTTGCTTGGCGATGTCGACCTTGCCGGCATTCAGTTGCTGCTTGACCCAGGAACGAAACTGGCTCTCCCAGTCGCCTCGCTCCACTTCGCCGGCGGTCTCGGTAGCGGTTTGCATCAGTTCCGGCGGCAAATCCTCAATATGAATCTCGCGGCCGGACGCCATCACCGTCAACCAGCGGCAGGTGTTTTCCAATTGGCGGACATTGCCGGGCCACTTCAAGTTGCTCAGGAAGGCCTCCGCCTCGGGTTTTAAGGACTTGACCTCGGTACCCAGTTCCTTGGCGCTTTGATACAGAAAATGCCGCATCAACAAGCCGATGTCCTGCCGACGTTCTCGCAGTGGCGGTATGTGGATGCGGATGACGTTCAGTCGGTGGAACAAATCCTCGCGAAAGCGCCCCTGGGCAACCAGCAATTCCAAATTCTGGTGGGTGGCGGCAATGATGCGTACATTGACCTTGACCGGCGAATGCGCGCCCACCGGGTAAAATTCATTGTCCGCCAATACCCGCAGCAAGCGGGTTTGCATGTCGGCGGGCATGTCGCCGATTTCATCGAGAAACAACGTGCCGTGATTGGCTTGCTCGAATCGGCCGATGCGCCGGGCCTGAGCGCCGGTGAACGCGCCTTTTTCGTGGCCGAAGAGCTCCGATTCCATCAGGTCTTTTGGAATCGCCGCCATGTTGAGCGCGATGAAGGGCTGCTCGGCGCGTGGACTGTGCCGGTGCAGCGCGCGGGCGACTAATTCCTTACCGGTGCCGGATTCGCCGTTGATTAATACGGTAATGTGCGAGCGCGCCAGTCTGCCGATGGCTCGAAACACCTCCTGCATCGCCGGCGCTTCACCGATGATCTCCGGGGTCTCTTCGTTGACTTGAGGGTCTTGAGCGACGTCGTTTTGCAACTGCTTACTGTGGATGCAGGCGCGTTGCACGGTTTCGACCACTTCGTTGACATCGAACGGCTTGGGTAGATACTCGAACGCACCGCCGTGGAAGGCCGATACCGCGCTTTCCAAATCGGAATGCGCGGTCATGATGATGACCGGCAGATTGGGATGGTCGTTCTGTACCTTGCGCAACAGTTCGAAGCCGTCCATGCCCGGCATGCGGATATCGGTGATCAAAACATGTGGTAATTCCTTGGATAGTTCTTTCAACAAATCGGCGGCGTTGGCGAAGCAGCGTGTAACAATGCTGGCCTTTTGCAGGGCTTTTTCCAACACCCAACGTATCGATTTGTCGTCATCGACAATCCAGACCTTATCTGGCAGTGGCATGAGATCTCTCCAAAACTCAATAGATTAAGATGATGGCATCAATTAGCGATTCGATGCTTTTTTGCCAAGATTATCGGCTAACGGTAAATAAATCGCGAAAACAGTATGACCAGGCTCACTCTCGCATTCGATCAGGCCGCTATGTTGGTTAATCAGCGATTGAGCGATGGACAGGCCTAATCCGGTACCTTCGGCGCGTCCGGTAATCATCGGGTAAAAAATCTGTCCCATTAATTCGGGTTTGATGCCGGGGCCGTTGTCGATGACTTCGATCTTCACCGCCAGCCGGTAACGTTTGCGGCCTATCGTCATGTGCCGGCGGATTCGGGTTTTCAAGGTGATCCGGCCGGACGTTTGAATTGCCTGGATGGCGTTGCGGACAATGTTGAGCAAGGCCTGAATCAATTGGTTTTTGTCGGCGAACAGTTCCGGGATGCTGGGGTCGTAATCGGTTTCCAAGCTAATGTTGTTACCGGCTTCCACCGCGACCAGCTGTCGGACGCGTTCCAAGATTTCATGGATGTTCAGCAGACTTTTGTGGGCCGGTTTGTTGGGACCCAGCATCTTATCCATCAGTTCTTGCAAGCGATCCGATTCGGCGATGATGATTTGGGTATATTCCTTCAGCTCCGGGTCGTGCAATTCCAAATCCAGCAGTTGCGCCGCGCCGCGCAGGCCGCCCAACGGATTCTTGATTTCGTGGGCCAGGCCGCGTACTAGCATCCGGCTGGTATTCTGCTGGGCCAGCAGCTGCTCTTCTTTGGTAATCCGCAAATGCCTATCGACCTGCTGCAGCTCGATCAGGATTTCGTTCAGTTGCCCGTCTTCCAATAATGGCGTGGCGCTAAGATTGACAGTGATCGATTGACTCATCCGCTCCAGTATCAATTCTCTGTCAACCAGCGGTTCGTGCTGGTGAAGCCGCTGCATCAGGTCGGTGAACAAGCCGTGATGACCAATTTTAAAGAGCTTTTGGGCCGGATTGCCGAGCAAATGCTTGGCGCTGTCGGCGAACAGTATTTCCCCGGCCGGATTGATGTAGGTCAGTAGCAAGTCCCTGTCGAACAGCAGGATGGCTTCGTTCAGATGATCGAGTATTTTTTTGTACACGGTAGTATCAGATTCTCCTGTCGGCTAACTTTCTCCAGCAATATGTGCGCCAGAGTGTGCTTCTAGATTTGGCCGCATTGCTAAGATAGGCGGCGCATTGGTGCGTGATTTTCCATATCAGAGCATGAAGAGGGTGTCGGCCCGTCATTGGAGCGGTTTTGGGTTAAACAACGATGTCGCTAGCTCAAAAATACCCGTTTTCTCTATGGGTTGGATGGTGAAATCAATGTTGCAATGGATCGGCGAAGCCGGGTAAGGTCGA
>NZ_JBYMAP010000132.1:0-11941 GCF_057766305.1 Methylomonas sp. BG-2
CGTCGCCGATCAGTACCACGGCAACATCCTCCATGTTGCCACGCCGCTGTCGAGCGGTTTAGGCAACGCGTTTCCACAATGGCAATGGCCATTGCATTCCAGCCAATTTTTGCGCTTGCCGGGGCGGATTTTGGTGCTACTGTCCGGCATCGCTTGTGTTGGACTTTTCGTTACCGGACTGATCCTTTGGCGGCAAAAGCGCCGGGCCGTTAGGCTCTCTCGGTTGCGGCACTCGTTTGCCAAACGTTAGAGAGCTCAATGGTCGCCGCTGCGGCCATCCGAGTTAATTTCGATCGGAACCGACGCTTTCAGGTGTTTTAGCGCGTTGTCGGCAAGGGTTGTATATCTAATATATCGATTTTATTTTCGATTTATATCATTTCACCTGTTATTCGCAATTCTTTACCATTTGCTCCGACTATATCGTTTTACGCAATAACGGAGCGGAGAGGCGCGATGACGCAAAGCAAGATCATGCCGGGCTTTAGGCCGGCATTCGCCTACACGCTGGTTTATCTGGCGCTGGTGGTACTGATACCGCTGAGCAGCTTGGTGTTCAAGAGTCTGCAACTGGGATGGCAGGAATACCTGGACATCGTCACGCATAAACGCGTGTTGGCTTCGTTCCAAGTCAGTTTCGGGACCGCGCTGTTGGCGGCATTGGCGGCCGGCGGTTTTGGCGGAGTGATCGCCTGGGTATTGGTGCGTTATCCGTTTCCGGGCAAGCGCTTTCTCGATGCGTTGATCGATTTGCCGTTTGCGTTGCCGACCGCGGTGGCCGGGGTGGTGTTGGCGACCATTTATCAACCCAGCGGCTGGCTGGGGAAATGGTTGATCGCCAATTTGGGCGTTCAAGTCGCTTACAAACCGCTGGGCATCGTGGTGGCGCTGATCTTCATCGGCATTCCGTTCGTAGTTCGTACCGTCGAGCCGGTGTTGCAGGAATTCGATACCAATATGGAAGAAGCGGCGGCCAGCTTGGGGGCCTCGCGCCTGCAGGTGTTCGTCAAAGTGATATTCCCGAATATTTTTCCGGCGCTGCTGACCGGCGTATCGCTGGCCTTTGCCCGCGGCATCGGCGAGTACGGCTCGGTGATTTTCATTGCCGGCAATCTGCCCTACGTCTCGGAAATCGTGCCGTTATTGATCGTTACCAAACTCGAACAGTTTCAGTACGGCGCGGCGACCGCGATCGCGCTGACGATGCTGGTCTTGTCGTTCTTTTTATTGCTTTTGGTGAATTTATTGCAGCTCTGGGTGCGGCGGCGCTCCGGGCAGATTTAGGAGTTAACCATGCACGCCACTGTACATGTCGTCGGCGACGGTGCCGGTCAAGCCCAGCGTAAAGCCTTGCAAGATCCAAGCTGGCTGCGTTGGAGCCTGATCGCGGTCGCGGTTGGATTCATTGCATTGTTTCTGTGCGCCCCGTTGATCCTGGTGCTGGTGCAGGCGTTTGCGAAAGGCTGGGACGCCTATTGGCAAGCCTTGGGCCAACCGGATGCGATCGCGGCGCTGAAATTGACCTTGCTGGTCGCGGCAATCACGGTGCCGCTGAATACGGTGTTCGGCGTTGCCGCCGCCTGGACCATCACCCGCTTTGAATTTCCCGGCAAAAGTTTGCTGACCACGCTGATCGATCTGCCTTTTTCGGTGTCGCCGGTGATTTCCGGGTTGATTTTCGTGCTGATGTTCGGTGCGCAGGGTTGGCTGGGCGATTGGCTATCGGCGCAACAGATCAAAATCATTTTCGCGGTACCCGGCATTGTGCTGGCCACCATCTTCATTACCTTTCCGTTCGTGGCCCGCGAATTGATTCCGCTGATGCAGGAAATGGGTAGCGAGGAAGAGGAGGCCGCGTTGTCGCTGGGCGCGACCGGTTGGCAAACCTTTTTCAAGGTGACCCTGCCCAATATCAAATGGGCCTTGCTGTACGGCGTACTGCTGTGCAACGCCCGCGCGATGGGCGAGTTCGGCGCGGTATCGGTGGTGTCCGGCCATATTCGCGGCGTCACCAATACGCTGCCCTTGCACGTCGAGGTCAGTTACAACGATTACGACGCGGTCGGCGCCTTCGCCAGCGCATCTTTGCTGGCCGGCCTGGCGATCGTCACGCTGATTCTGAAAAGTTTCCTGGAATGGAAGCAAGCCCGGGCCTAAGTCGCTGCGGCCAAGCGCCAACCCAATTCACCCGTACGTTATTGAGTGGAGTTCCAAGATGAGCATCCTGTTAGCCGACATTAGTAAAACCTTCGGCGCATTTCATGCGCTGCACAACATCGACCTGGAGATTCCGGAAGGCGAGTTGGTAGCGCTGTTAGGGCCTTCCGGCTGCGGCAAGACCACGTTGCTGCGCATCATTGCCGGCCTGGAATCGCCGGACAGCGGTCGAGTACTGTTGAGCGGCGAGGACAAAACCGACCAGCATGTCAGCCGGCGCGGTATTGGTTTCGTGTTTCAACACTATGCGTTGTTCCGCCACATGACGGTGTTCGACAACGTGGCGTTCGGCTTGCGTGTGAAGCCGCGCAGGCAGCGGCCCAGCGAAGCCGACATCGCCAAGAAGGTTCACGCGCTGCTGGAACTGGTGCAACTGGACTGGCTGGGCGAGCGTTTTCCGGATCAGTTGTCCGGCGGTCAGCGTCAACGGATCGCGTTGGCCAGAGCCTTGGCGGTCGAGCCCAACGTACTGTTGCTGGACGAGCCCTTCGGCGCGCTGGATGCCAGTGTCCGCAAGGATTTGCGGCAATGGCTGCGCAATCTGCACCAGGAACTGCACATCACCAGTATTTTTGTGACTCACGATCAGGAAGAAGCGATGGAAGTCGCCAGCCGGGTTGTGGTGTTGAACCAGGGCCGAATCGAGCAGGCCGGCGCGCCGGCCGAGATTTACGATCACCCGGCCAATGCCTTCGTCTCGCAATTTATCGGGCAGACCAACGTCGTCCGCTTGTCTTCGGAAGATCAACACTGGCTGGCTCAGGCGGGGATTACCTTGGACGAGCCGGACGGTTTAGTTGCCCATATCCGTCCGCAGCACATTGATGTCGCCAGGGCCGAGGCCGCGTCGCCGTCGCAAATCACGCTGAAGGATTGGCAGCACTTGGGTTCAACGATACGGGTGGAATTGCTGAATCCGCAATACAACGGCTCTGGAGCGACGTTGTTTGCCGAGATGCCCAACGAGCAATTCAGGCAACTCCGGCTTAACAAGGGCGACCGGGTCGATCTGCACATCCGGCAGGCGCATTGGTTCAATTAACGCGGCAGCCGAAATCAGCCACTCGACGGCGATTCGGCGGGGTAGGGACTCTATGAATTTGAATCAACTGGAATTGCTGAGAGCGCTGCGGGAAACCAATTTCAACCAATCCAAGGCCGCCGAAAAGCTGCACGTGGTGCAGTCGGCCGCCAGCCGGCAATTGCAATTGCTGGAAGAGGAATTGGGCTCGCCGATCTACGAACGCCAAGGCAAAAAGCTGTTGCGGCTGACGCCGTTCGGCGAGCGCATCATGGAGCAGGTGGAACGGATCACCCAGGCCAAGAAAAACATTCAGGTGATGGCCGACGATTTTCGCGACAATCGCAACGGCGCGCTGCATATCGCCACCACTCATACCCAGGCCAAATATCTGCTACCCGGCCCGGTGCAACGTTTTCGCGGCAAATACCCCGGCATCACGATCTACATGGTGCAGTCGGCGCCCGAGCAGTTGATTGAACAGTTGCACCAGCACAAGGCCGACATCGTCATCTGTACCGAAAAACTCGAGGAAGACGAAAAACTGGTGGTGCAGCCGTGCTACGACTGGCAACATATCGCCGTGGTACCGCGGCATCATCCGCTCGCTCAGGGAGACATCACGTTGGGACGGCTGGCGGCGTTTCCGATTTTGACCTATACCCACGGGTTTACCGGCCGTTCGAATATCGAAAAGGCCTTCAAAACCGCCGGCAAACCGTTGGACATTACGTTGGCGGCCGCCGACTCCGATGTGATAAAAACCTATGTGCGGCTTGGTTTGGGGGTCGGTATCATCGCCGATATTTCCTATCAGCCGGAGGAAGACAGCGATCTGGTGGCTTTGAATCTGGCTCATTTGATTCCGCGTTCGGTCACTAAACTCGCGTATCTGAAACAGCTTTACCTACCCGCTTATTTGCGCTATTTCATCAGCGAATTGCTGGAAGGCCGTCCGGCTGGCCGGTTTCCGGGCTGATCCCGTTACAAATCGAGCTCGCGGCTCGGCGGCTCGAGTTCGAAAAAAGCGCCTGCCTGATTTGGCGGAGCGTGGATCGCGACCTTCCGACGGGGAAACGCCGCTTTCGCCTGAGTTCGCGGGCTTAACGCGTTTCTGATTTAATACGCGGGTTTTTTCCGGTATCCACACATGAACCTTTCGACAATTTTATCTTCTCTAGCCGGCGGCGCGTTGATTGGGCTGTCGGCGGCCTTGTTGCTGTACACCCATAAACATACCGCCGGGATTTCGGGAATTGCCGCTGGTTTGTGGCAGCGCGATGCCGGTTGGCGCGCTTGGTTTCTGGTGGGTTTGGTGGTCAGCGCGCCGCTGTATCGCTTGGGCGGCGGCAACATCACGATGACGCTCGATCATTCCCCGGCGTGGCTGGCGGTGGCCGGCTTGTTGGTCGGTTACGGTACTCGCCTGGGCAGCGGCTGCACCAGCGGCCACGGAGTATGCGGCATCGCCCGCTTGGCGCCGCGTTCGCTGGCGGCGACCGCCACTTTCATGCTTTGCGCCGGCGTGACTGTTTACATGGTCAGACACATCCTCGCGATTGGGCATTCGCTATGAAGGACAGGGCGTATTTGTTCGGCTACGGTTTGTTGTTCGGTTTTGGCTTGATCGTCGCGCAAATGACCAATCCGGCCAAAGTGCTGGCGTTTCTGGATGTCGCGGGCGCTTGGGATCCCAGCTTGGCCTTGGTCATGATCGGTGCTCTGACCACGCTGGGGTTGGCGCGTTACTGGATGCATCGCGATAACAGCATCGCCGATCACGAGTTGGATATATCGGCCGGGACTCGGGCGTCGGCCCGGATAGACGCTAGATTATTGATCGGCTCGGCCATATTCGGCATCGGTTGGGGCTTGTCGGGGTTTTGTCCGGGTCCGGCCCTGGTTGGGCTGACTGCCGGAGATGCCGGAAATTACGCCTTCGTCGCGGCGATGTTCGCCGGATTTTGGTTGTTCAAACGCTTAAACCGATCATAATCTTCGTTGCCGGTTCGGTGGATTAATAGGAGCATGTGTGCAAGCGGACTTTTGGTTGGAACGGTGGCGGCAAAATCAAATTGGATTTCATAATCCGGACTACCATCCCGGTCTGGCGGCGTATTGGGACGATTTGCAGGTACCCAAGGCCGGGACGGTGTTTGTCCCGTTGTGTGGAAAGAGTTTGGATTTGTTATGGTTGCGCCGGCGAGGCTACCGGATCGTGGCGGTGGAATTGAGCCGGGTCGCGGTGGACGCGTTTTTCTCGGAAAACGGCATTCTCGCTACGGTTAGCCAACAGGGTGAGCTTGCCGTGTTCGCGGCCGAGGGCTTGACTATCTATTGTGGCGACTTTTTCGCGCTGTCGACCGCCCAATTGGCCGATGTGGCCGCTGTTTACGACCGGGCCGCGTTGGTGGCTCTGCCGCCAGCGATGCGGCAGGCGTATGCCGCTAAAATGCGCGAACTCTTGCCGGCGGGTTGCCGGACGTTGCTGGTGACCTTCGATTACGATCAGGCCGAAATGGCCGGTCCGCCCTTCGCGGTACCGGCTGGCGAAGTCGTTGCGCTGTATGGTGGCTGGTGCGACGTGCGCGAACGGGCGGCGGTGGACATACTTGAAGACGAACCCCGATTTCGAGAGCGCGGCGTCAGCCGGATACAGGAGTCGATTTACGCGCTGACCGTGCGTTAAGCTCGGAAGAAATCATCACCCGCGCCTATGTCCGCGGACGAGAGAAGGTAGTGGTTTGCAGCGGACCCGGCCGGATTCCGACAGCGGACAACTGTTTTTACCGCTCGAGGACGCGGCGCACTATACTAAGTCTGTCGCGAGCGCCACGCGCGCGGCTCATAATAATTCTTATAGCGAGGTGCGCCATGTTAGCCAAAATTGCCGCCGCCGATTACATGTCGGCTAACGTTATCACCGTTTCCGCACAAACCGAGACCTCCACGGCCATCAAGAAGTTGCTGGACCACAAGATTACCAGCATGCCGGTCGTCGATGACCACGGGAAATTATTGGGGATATTTTCCGAGCGCGACGGGATGCGCGTCGCGGTGGGCTCGGCCTATAATCAAAGCATGGAAGGCCGCGTCGAGGAGTTCATGAACCAGAATCCGATCACGGTCAAGGCCAGCGACAGTTTGGTGGATATCGCCACCAAATTTCAGGATTCGCCGATGCGCAGTTTTCCGGTATTCGAAAACGACTCGTTGGTCGGCATGATTAGCCGGGTGGATGTCCTTAGAGCCTTGTTGACGATTCGATAATCCGAATGCGGTTACCGGCTGTCGAGGGTGTCGGCGGCCGGTTCCCTAAGCTTTTTCGACGCCTTCCAGGCAGACGATCATCGTATGGCGAACGATGTAAAACGTCATCGACATCGGGTACAGCGCGTAGTGGCGGGTAATCAACAAACCGACCAAGACAAACGCGATCACCGACCCGAAATTGAAGCGGGTGATTTTTTCCAGATAACGTAAATGCTCGATAGAGTCCAAATCAAAGCGTTCGGCGCGATTAATTAACGATAGCGTCACTAACGTGGTCAGGACCGCGAAATACACCGGGAAGAAAAAAAACATCGGCGCATCGGCATCGAATTGCGGCTTCCAATAGGCGTACCAAACCAACAGGCCGGCACTCGCGAAACCGTCGTGCCAGACGATGGTCGGCAATTTTCTAAAGTAGCCGGCCAGCAACGCGGTACCCATCAGGGCCAGGCCGACCGCCAATGCAACAGGGCTTTCCAGCAACACCAGGTAAGGATTGCCGTTCTGCACCAAGAGTGCCAGGCCGACGCAGCAAAAAATAAAACCTATCATCGTATTGAACTCGTCCGATGGCCGGCGTTTTCATATCCGGCCAGAAAATTGTGATTTACCCTATTCGGCGTGTCGCGGAAACCCCAAAAAATTCGCTGATCCGTTGAAAAATCCCGTTTGATTGGCGCGTCTCATCGGATTCGCGCCGTCTACGGCGGTTGCGACCGGAGCAGGCAATAACCGCCGCCGATCATGACGGGGTGCGCCAACAGGCTGGGGTGTTCGGCGTCGCGTCCCAACATGACTGTGAAATCCGGGTTATAGCCGCCTGTCGTTTGCGCCAATCGATGATTCAACGCTGATAGAATAAACCCTTTGACGATGGTCGTGCGAGCGAATCGTTGCCTCCGTTCTTTCCACGGGGAAGCGTGGGGTGTCGGATTCGCGAGGTGGGCCATCGATATTACGGAGCGTTCATGAGTTTTTTTGCGAAACAAACCATCGTTGCCCAACCGGCATTCAATCGCTGGCTGGTGCCGCCAGCCGCGCTTTCGGTACATTTGTGCATTGGCCAGGCCTACGCCTTTAGTGTGTTTAACGAGCCTTTGAGCCGCGCGTTAGGTGTCGTCGCTTCGACACCGGAGGATTGGAAACTGACGACGCTGGGTTGGATTTTCAGTCTGGCGATCGTGTTTTTAGGCTTGTCGGCGGCGGTGGGCGGCAAATGGTTGGAGAAAGTCGGACCGCGTTTAACGATGTTTGTGGCTGCCTGCTGTTTCGGCGGCGGTTTTTGGGTTGCCGCCTTGGGCGTCGAATTGCACGAAATCGCGTTGTTGTATTTGGGATATGGCGTACTAGGCGGAATTGGTTTGGGCTTGGGTTACGTTTCGCCGGTATCGACCCTGATCAAATGGTTTCCGGATCGGCGGGGCATGGCGACCGGTATGGCCATCATGGGTTTCGGCGGCGGGGCGATGATAGGCGCGCCGCTGGCGGTGTGGCTGATGGCGCATTTCAAGTCGGCAACTTCGGTGGGCGTGTCCGAGACTTTCATGATCATGGGTAGTTTGTACTTTCTGTCGATGACGATAGGCGCGTTGACGATCCGGATTCCGCCGCCGGATTGGCGGCCGCCGGGTTGGACGCCGCCCGCGCTACGCAGCAAAATGATCACCGACAAACATGTGCATATCGATCAAGCACTGAAAACACCCCAGTTCTATCTGTTGTGGTTGGTGTTGTGCCTGAACGTGACCGCCGGCATCGGCGTGTTGGGCCAAGCTTCGGTGATGATACAAGAGATGTTCAAGGGCCGGGTGGACGCCGGAGCGGCGGCCGGATTCGTTGGCTTGCTCAGTTTGTTTAACATGGCCGGACGGTTTTTTTGGTCGTCGGCATCCGATTACCTCGGGCGCAAGCATACCTATTTCGTATTCTTCGCGATCGGCGCTTTGTTGTACGCAACCGTGCCTTCGGTAGGCGGCGCCGGCAATCTACCGCTGTTCGTGCTGCTTTACGCGCTGATTATGAGCATGTACGGCGGCGGGTTCTCGACCATCCCAGCGTATCTGGCCGATATTTTCGGCACGTTGTATGTCGGCGGCATACACGGCCGATTGTTGACCGCTTGGTCAACCGCCGGTGTATTGGGGCCGGTGTTGGTGAATTATCTGCGCGAGTATCAAATCAACCAAGGCGTGGCTAAGGGCGATGCCTACAATGTGACGATGTACATCATGGCCGGCATATTGGTGCTGGGGTTTGTCGCCAATCTGGCAATCCGCCCGGTTCATGAAAAACATCATATGAAGCACGATGAATTCGACGAGCTGGACGGCGTATATCCGGCCGACGATCATTGAATAACTGGGGCAGACCGTTATGACAGAGTTGAAGCCGCGGGGCATTTCCCGCATTTTGATCGCGGCCGTTTTTTGGCTGTATGTGTTAATACCTTTGAGTTGGGGGGTGTGGTCGACCTTGCAAAAAGCATTGGTGTTGTTCGGCTAGAGCCGGAGAATTAACCCTTTCGCCAACGGCGAGCGGCAAGACTTAGCCGGCGGTTCGGCGGCGCCGGCCGGGACATTCGCGTTTTAATGGCGGGAGATCGAACCGGCGATTCGTTAATTCTGGCCGATTTGACCGCCGAGGTATTGGTTAATCTGCTCCAAGTCCTGTTCGACCAGACTGCCGGCCGCTTCCTTCAGGCGGATGCCGTTAATCAAGTAATCGTAACGGCTGCGGGCGAAATCGCTTTTGGCCTTGTAGAGATTGCGCTGCTCGGTCAACACATCCACCATCGTCCGGGTGCCGACTTCGAAACCGGCTTCGGCCGCTTCGACCGCCACTTCCGCGGATTTGCTGGTGGCTTCCAGCGCCTTGACTCGGCTGATGCTGGAGACGACGCCGCGAAAGGCGTCCTTGACGTTGCGGTTGACGCTACGCTTGACCTTGACCAGGTCTTCCTTCGCGGATTCGTATTCGTGCGCGGCTTGGCGGGTCCGAGAAACCGTGCCGCCGCCTTCGAATAACGGCAGATTGAGTTGCAGACCAAAGCTTTCGGTGTTGCCCAAGGTGCCGTAGAGGCTACCGCTGCTGTCTTGCTCGGAGTACTGAGCCACAATATCGATTGTCGGCAGGTGCTTGGATTGCTGCAGATCGATGTTTTTCCGAATGTATTCGGCTTGGTTGATCTGGGCGACGATAGAAAAATTACTGTTTTCGGCGGCGTTGGCCCAACTCGCCATGTCTTCCGGCGCCGGTGGGCTGAGCGGTAATTGCGGTGCAAGTGTTGTCAAATCGGCGGCATTTTCGCCAATGATTTCGCGTAGCGCCTCCTTGGTGTTGTCGAGTTGATTTTGCGCTTCGATCTCGCTGGCCGACGCCCGGTCGTAACCGGCCTGAGCTTCGTAAACGTCGGTGATGGCGATGATGCCGACCTCGAAACGCTGTTTGGCCTGCTCCAACTGTTTTTCGATGGCTTTTTTCTCGGCGGTGCTATATTCGAGATTGTCTTGGGCGGCCAGAATGTTGAAATAGGCTTCCGCGGTGCGGCGCATCAACGCTTGCTGTTTTGCCTGGAATTGCGCCTCTGCCTGGGCGATGCGGTTATCGGCTTGGTCGAGTTGTATCCAGTGGTCCCAATGAAACACCGGTTGGCGCAAGTTGAAAGTCAGTCTGCTGTCCAGATAATGCTGTAGCGGCGTATTCGGTAAAAAGCTTTCGATTTCCAGACGCGTGCGATTGCTAGCGGCGGTGAACGAGACATTCGGCAACATTTGGGCGATACTTTGCGACTTTAATTCCGCGGTTGTCAGCTTGTTGATATCCGAACTTCTGAATTCCGGGTCGTTTTGTAGCGCCAAGCGATAGGTTTCGAGCAAATCCTGAGCGTAGGCCGAATTTGTCGCCACGAAAGCCATCATCAGGGTACACAACGGTTTTATCATTGCCATATCTCGCGGAAAGGGTAAAAATATTCAGGTATTATCGCTTAAAAGTACGCTAAATGTTTAAGTTTGCCATAAGGTTAGGCAAACAATATAGAAACGTCAAAAACAATTCTTTAATTCATCAGAGTCAATATGAGCCAAAAAATCAGCAAAGCCGTCTTTCCTGTCGCCGGATTGGGAACCCGCTCGTTGCCCGCGACCAAGGCGGTTGCCAAGGAAATGCTGCCCATCGTCGATAAACCGTTGATTCAATACGGCGTCGAAGAAGCGATCGCCGCGGGTATCGATACGATGGTGTTTGTGATCGGCCGCAATAAGGAATCCATCGCCAACCATTTCGATAAATCCTACGAACTGGAAAAAGAACTCGAAAAAAGCGGTAAAACCGAATTATTGAATATGTTGCGGGGATTGCTGCCTTCGCATGTCTCTTGCGTTTTCGTCCGTCAAGCCGAGGCATTGGGTCTGGGGCACGCGGTGCATTGTGCCAAACCGGTGGTCGGCAACGAACCGTTCGCGGTCATCTTGCCGGACGATCTGATAGAAGACGGCGAGCGGGGTTGCATGAAACAAATGGTCGACTTGTTCGAGCGCGAGCAGAGTAGCATACTCGGTGTCGAGCAAGTCGATCCCAAGGAAACTCACAAATACGGTATTGTCGAACACAGCGAAGTTGTACCGCGCGTCGGCCGTTTGAGTTCCATCGTCGAAAAGCCCAAGCCCGAAGTGGCACCTTCGAATATTGCGGTTGTCGGCCGATATATTTTGACGCCGGCCATCTTCGAGAAAATTGAAAATACCGGTCGCGGCGCCGGTGGTGAAATTCAATTGACCGATGCGATCGCCGCGTTAATGAAGGACGAACAAGTGTTGTCCTACGAATTCGAGGGGAACCGGTACGATTGTGGCTCTAAATTTGGATTTCTACTGGCCAATGTCGAATACGGTTTATTACATAAGGAAATCAAGCGCGAGTTTTCGGAGTATTTACAAAACCGCGTCTCTAAGATCTAATCCTGCCATCACAACGGTCGGTGCTGCCCCGACGAGGCCGCCGACCGGCATTATTCCCATTCAACAAAGATACCGGTAAACACTATTTGTTCTTTTTCAATTTGCCCATGCGCCGTAACAGCATTTTGGAATCCGGTTTTTGCTCCAATCCTTTTTGCAGTATTTCGATCGCTTCGGCGGGCCGTCCCGATCTCACCGCCAAATCGCTGAGAGCCGCGTATGCTAGCGTCAGCTTGGGATTCAGCTTGATGGCGCTTTGGTATTCTTGAACGGCTTCCTTGAGTTGGCCGGTCTCTTCAAAAACTTGTCCTTTCTCGTAGTGAATTCTGGGGCGCCAGGCAAAGTTTGGCGAAGAGTGTTCTTCCACATACGAATAGCCGCCTATGGAGGCTTTATAGAGTTGTTTCTTTTCCATGGGGTCACGCTCCACGCGCGCCAACATCGCTGAAAACATGCCTTCGCAATAGTGATG